>MVZJ01000001.1 GCA_002069095.1 Bacteroidetes bacterium ADurb.BinA174
TTAAACAATTGACCGTAGAGCAAAGATATCAAATATCAGCTTTACTTCAAAGTGGGAGTACACAAAAACAGATTGTGTAGATTCAACAGCACGACTTTTTTAGTTAATATTTCTCGAAAAACTGTTATCTTTGTTCGTTTTTTAAGAAATAGTTGTGGATTTTATTTCAATATTGATCATTGCCATCGGACTCGCCATGGATTCGTTTGCTGTTTGTGTCGGTAAGGGGATGTGCAGGCAACGTTTTTATTTGTGGCGATCGTTTAAAATAGCCGTTGTCTTTGGAGTTTTTCAGGGTTTGATGCCATTTGTGGGATATGCCCTTGGAATAGGTTTTGCATCGTGGATGCAGCATTTCGATCATTGGCTCGCATTTTTTATACTTACAGTCATCGGGATAAAAATGATTTACGAAAGCATTCTCCCGAAATCTGATAGTAAATGTGAGGTTTGCGATTGCAAGGAAGATATTGTGATCGACTGGAAAAACGTAGCCATGCTGGCTTTTGCCACAAGCATTGATGCAATGGCCACCGGACTGATCTTCGTTTCTTATCCGGGAACTATTTTAACCGCAATATTAACTATCGGGCTGATAACGCTTTTCTTCGCTTTTGGAGGAATATTTATCGGGGTGCGGTTTGGTAAGAGAATGCGGTTCAATATTGAAATGCTGGGCGGTATTATCCTGATTGGGATAGGCGTTAAAATCCTGTTACAACACCTGTTAAACGGAGCGTGAAATTGAATTTACATTTCTTTAATACCTTCAGCAACACCTGCGTCTGATTGTGTTCCGTATCTTTGGAATCATTAAGAAGTGTTATCGTTTTGCGTTACGAGTTTAACTGTTAACCAAATCACCAAGTATAAAAACAATATGTATGAATGTATATTTACACTAATTTTACGTGATAATCAAAGGCAAAATTTGCTTTGTCATTACCCAAGGGCTGGCTTCGAGCCAGCCCTTGGGTTTAGATAATGATTAATTAAGAACACCCTTTATTTTTTACTGCGATAATAATGCGGGTTAACAAAGGGTAACTTGTATTAACTGCGAAAGAACTCCACCTCTTTCTTACATTTAAAGTTAAAAAGCTTTTTTATTATTCTTTTATCAGGAATATTTTTTACTTTTACAAAAAAAAAGAAAAATCAACACTAAAAAATCTGAAACGCTCATGAAAATTCATGAATATCAGGCAAGAGAATTGTTAGCATCATACGGGCTACCGGTAGACAAAGCATATATTTGTCGTAATGTGGATGATGCAGTGCGGGCATACCATGAGTTGGATGCTCCGTTAGTGGTTGTGAAAGCGCAGGTTCATACAGGAGGACGCGGGAAAGCGGGAGGTGTGAAGCTAGCCAAAGACGAAATAGAACTCCGGCAACACGCTGCCAATATTTTAGGAATGGATATAAAGGGATTTATTGTGGACAGAGTTCTGGTAGTCAAAGCCGTAAACATTGCTTCGGAATACTATGTGAGTTACGTGATAGACCGTAAGTCGAAATCTACCATCCTGATGTTGAGCCGTGAAGGTGGAATGGATATTGAAGAAGTAGCGCATAACACACCCGAAAAAATACATAAAATAGTTATCGACCCTCTCATCGGCGTACCCGATTACCTGGCTCGCGAAGCGGCTTTTAAACTTTTCGACGACATTAAACAGGTTCGCGAAGCAACATCAATTTTCCAGAAACTATACAAGCTTTTTGTTGATACCGATGCATCACTGGCAGAAATCAACCCGCTGGTGCTTACCGAAGAAGGCCAGATTAAAGCTATTGATGCCAAAATGACTTTCGACGATAACGCTCTTTATCGTCATCCCAAAATTGCCGCCCTTTTCGAACCTACCGAGGAAGAAAAGAAAGAACAAAATGCTAAAAGCAAAGGATTTAGCTATGTACATCTGGGCGGAGCAATCGGATGCATGGTGAATGGCGCCGGACTGGCAATGGCAACGATGGACATGATAAAATTGTACGGGGGAGAACCTGCCAACTTTCTCGATATCGGCGGAAGCTCTAACCCCACGAAGGTTATCGAAGCCATGAAACTTTTACTTAGTGACAAGAATGTTAAAGTCGTGTTAATCAATATTTTCGGAGGAATTACCCGTTGCGACGATGTGGCAAGAGGATTACTGGAGGCTTTCAATCAGATTAAAACCGATATACCCATTGTAATACGGTTGACCGGAACCAATGAAAAAGAAGGTCGCGAATTATTACAAGGCACTAAATTCCACTTAGCGGAAACCATGGGCGAAGCCGGCAGAAAAGCGGTAGAATTGGCTGTTAGCTATTAACTGCCAGCTTATTGCATCCAAACTTATAACTCAAAACTCAAAACTAATCAAATGAGCATTTTAATAGATAAAAATACACGATTAATCGTTCAGGGAATTACAGGCCGCGACGGTGGATTTCATACGGTAAAAATGAAAGCTTACGGCACAAATATTGTTGGCGGAACATCGCCTGGCAAAGCAGGAGAAAACGTGGAAGGAATTCCGGTTTTCAACACCGTGCGCGATGCTATGGAAGAAACAGAGGCCAATACATCGGTTATTTTTGTTCCGGCTCCATTTGCCAAAGATGCTATGATGGAAGCTGCCGATGCGGGAGTAAAACTAATTATTTGTATTACCGAAGGTGTTCCTACACTCGATGTAGTGGAAGCTTATCGTTACATAAAAATAAAAGGCGCCAATCTTATCGGCCCCAATTGTCCGGGATTGATTTCTCCCGATAAAAGTATGGTGGGCATTATGCCGACCATGATTTTCAAACAAGGTTCAACCGGAGTAATCAGCCGAAGCGGAACACTTACCTACGAAGTAGTGTATAACCTCACCAGCAATGGCATGGGGCAATCCACAGCCGTGGGTGTGGGTGGAGACCCGATTGTGGGATTGTATTATCAGGAGTTGCTGGAAATGTTCCAAAACGATCCTGAAACCGACTCTATCGCTCTTATCGGCGAAATTGGCGGCGATGCCGAAGAACGTGCTGCAGAATACATCAAAAAACACGTAACTAAACCGGTTGCAGTTTTTATTGCCGGACAGCAGGCACCTCCCGGAAAACAAATGGGACACGCAGGAGCAATCATTTCCAGCGGTTCGGGAACCGCAGCTGAAAAAATAGCGGCTTTCGAAGCCGTAGGAGTTCCGGTAGCCAAAGAGCCAAGTCAAATCCCGGATTTGCTGAAGAGCAGGTTATAAAATAAAAGCGAGTGAAAACTCGCTTTTTTGCTTAAAACCGTTTCAATTCATTATCGCCCAGTGCTTTGGCCTTGGCAACGGATTGTGGATTTGATGCATTAATATCATATTCCGATAAATCGGGAATGATTAATTCTGTGCCCACAGAAACTATGTTGGGATTTTTTATTTTACTTTTGTTTTTCAAATAGATATATATCCAAAATTCACGGTTACCGAACTTTTCTTCCGCCAAAATACGCAACGTTTCCCCACCCGATAATACAACTACTTCCGGTTCTTTACGTTGCGGTTCTTTTTCTTCTACCGGAATAATTTGCTGTGGAATATTTTCAATAACAGGTTGTTTTTCACCGATTATTATCGGTTTTCTTCGTGTCTGCCATTGCACGAAAAAAAAAAGACTTGCCAACGCAATGGCAATACCTCCCAAAATAGGAATCCATACAGAGGGGATTTTAGAACGTTTTTGGGGTTTGGTTGGCACTGTTTTATCGGAACGGAATACGTGCTGATAAGAATCGGTTTCCAATGTGGGAGTTTCAGGTGAAACAACTTTTGTGTTTCCAACAGTTATTTTCGGTTCTGCGGCGAAAACTGCTTCTTCAATTTCCTCTATTTTTTCTGCAAATTCAATAGTTTGTTCAGATGAAGTTTCAATATCCTCATTTTCATTGGTTTCAATCTCTTCTTCTACCCCCTCAAAACTGACTCCTTCGTTCAACAAAATAGTTTCAAAATGAGAAAACGGTTTGTTTACAAGTTCTTTAAGAGCCGTTGCCGGAGAAAAACTTAACCGGTTATGAGCAGGAATCTCGATCTTTTCGCCGGTATTTACATCAACACTTTCTCGAGCTTGAATAGGAGTAAGTTTGAATGTTCCAAAATCCTTAATTTTGACTACTTCGTCCTTGGCGAGAGTTTCTGTAATGATTTCGAACAACGATTTCAAAAAAACTTCTGATTCGGAGTTAGAAATATTGGCTTGAACGGCCAGCAAATCGATTAAATCGGAGAGTGTAATTTTATTTTCCATCATCTTCCAGTGTTTTCAATTGTTCTTTAATGCCCGAAGCAGGTTTAAAGGTCGCCACAATAGTTGGCGGAACCAGATACCTATCCTGCGTTTTAGGATTCACTGAGATACGTTCCGCTCTCTTTCTGGTTTCGAAAACTCCAAAGTTTTGAACGGAAATTTGAGCATTTTCTGCCAGTTTTTCATTTAGCACATTTACCGTCACATCCAATAAATCAGATACTTTCGATTGGGTTAAATCGAGACGTTGTGCCATTTCAGAAATAAGTTCTTTGTGTGTCATTTTATTGAGTTCAAAGTTTATCGTTTTAGACTATTTGCTATCCACTCTTAACGTTTTCGGGCTTTGCTTTCAGGCGAATTTAGGAGTACACGTCACCCCATCTAACGCAAAATCCGTTAGCACAGATTATTTTTCAATCTTTTTCAATAATTGTTCTGCTTTCTTTTTTGTTGAGTTCCTTTCCGATTTTGTCGCATTCTCTATAAATGTCATAAAGGATTGGTTGTTTTTTAAATCAGAAACAAAGGGTTTGATTGCTTCCAAAACTTTTCCTATCGCAATGTTTTTACACTCATTGGTTTCAAAATTATCATGAGAGACTGCTATTAATTCTTTGATAATTTTTTCTTTAAAGTTGGGTTTGTTTTGGGAAATTAATCCAAGTGCAAAAATAGCATGATTACAAGTGATAAGCACGCCTCCGTGAAGCATTTTAATCAAGTCTGACATTAGACCGTCAATTCGATTGTCTTTATCTACTGCTGATAGATATCCAATTATATCAATTGCTGTCCACTTTAAAATATTGTTATCACTTGACAGCAATTCAACCCAATAATCAAAGTGCTCATAAAGTAATTCAGGTTTTTCAGAACCGATTTTCAGTAATTCTTTCGCCAATCCATATTTTATTTTTGGATTTTGAGAATTTAATTTAGCAAGGTCTGTCTTTGTAATCATTATTTACCCTCCAAATTTTACTTTTTTACTGTAGGTTATCTGACTTCAATAATGTATGCTAACTATTGACTTTCCGCCACTTTTCCAATCAAATCGAAAGGCAGAGCCGATAAAATTTTCACGTTGTAAAATTCTCCGGTTTTCAACTGAGTTTGTTTTTCAATCAATACTTCACCGTCCACTTCGGGCGAATCAAATTCAGTACGCCCAATGTAATAATCGGCATCTTCTCTGTCGATAATCACTTTCATTGTTTTTCCAATTTTCAACTCATTAGTTTCTAGAGCAATGCTTTCCTGCACATCCATTAAAATATTCATCCTTTCCTGTTTCACATCCGCAGGGATATCATCAGTATAGTTTTTATCGCAATACGTATCGTCTTCGTGTGAATATGGGAATGCGCCTAACCGCTCAAATCGGGTTTGTTTTACAAATTCGAGAAGTTCCTCAAAATCTTGTTCCGTTTCACCCGGGTGTCCAACCATCATGGTTGTACGCAGATGAATTCCGGGTACTTCTTCCCGAAATCGAGCAATCAGATCGATGGTTTGCTGTTTGGTAATATTCCGGCGCATTTTTTGCAACATGTTGTCGCTGATGTGTTGCAAAGCAATATCAAGATAATTACATACATTTTCGCGTTCGCGAATCACGCGCAGCAAATCGGTCGGAAAATGTGCTGGATAGGCGTAGTGCAGCCGAATCCAATCAACACCTTTAATATCGGCGATACGTTCAACTAACTCAGGTAATTTCATCTGCTTATATCGGTCAAGCCCGTAATAAGTAAGGTCTTGCGCAATAAACTGAAACTCACGCACACCTTGCTTAACCAAACGACGCACTTCTTCTTCTATTTCGTCCATCGGGCGCGATTTATACTTGCCCGTCATAATGGGAATAGAACAATAAGAGCAAGTTCGATCGCATCCTTCGGATATTTTTACATAAGCGTAATGGGGAGGCGTGGAGAGCGAACGGTCAAACTCCAAGTCTTTGTAATACGATTTTCCTAAATCGGAAATCAGATTTTTCCAAGCAAATTTGCCATAAAATTTATCTACTTCCGGGATTTCTACCTGCAATTCGTTCATGTAGCGTTCAGTCAAACATCCCATAACAAACAATTTTTTTAATTTGTTTGCCTTTTTAGCTTCGGCAAATTCCAGGATCATATTGATGGATTCTTCCTTGGCATCGCCAATAAAACCACAAGTGTTGATTACTGCTATATCACCCACAGGATCTGACGGATCGTGTTCCACGGTGTATCCGTTGGCAACCAACTGCCGCATCAATAGTTCGGAATCAACCAGATTTTTGGAACAGCCAAGGGTTATGACGTCTATCCTGTTTTTCATTAAACCTCTAACTCCTAAAGGAGAATTTGAACAATTCAGTTAATTAATGTATTTTTCTAAAGGAAATTTCACGTAAGATTTATTATCAAAAGAAGTTTCTTCTCCTATTGTTTTTATACTTTCTTTTTCAATAAAAATAGTTTTATCATCTTTCCATCTTATATCATTCGCTCCCCAATCCATCAATAATTTATACCAAACAAGTTCAATTTCTTTTTCTTTTCCAACCTTGAATAACTGAATAGTATGGTAATCAGTCCAATTCATTTTATAACACACAAAATATTTTTTATTAGGCGAAAAAACTGGCTTACTAACTGTCCATGTTTCCTTTCCATTAAATTTATCGATAAAAAAAGAATAGGCATGCTCATCGCCACAAAGCCCACAAACTAACCATTGATTTATTTCATCGAACGATGCTCTGTAACAAAAAATTTCGTTCTCATCTATTTTATTAACAAGTTCTTTGACTTTTCCGTTTTGCAGTTGAAAACTTAAAACATCACCGTTTCTTTTCACTTTCGAATCGTCAATGTTGCTTTCCGTATTTTCATAGCAGTTGCAGAAAACATTTTCATTTTCTGCTATAGCAAAAAAGTCGTTTGCCGAAATTGTATCCAAAAAATAAATCGCGTTGTCTTTCAACGTATCTAAATCAAGCTCAGGAGAGCTATCTATCATTGATGAATTAGCTCTTTTGTTGCAACCAACAAAAACGAGAAGTACAAAAAATAATATTAGCAGTTTGTTCATTAAATTTTAAATTTTAACTATTTAACACTTCCGATCGGCCTCCAAACTCGAAACCCGTAACCCGCATCATTCCCCAAACAACGAATCCACAAACTCTTTCCTACGGAAAACCTGCAAGTCTTCCATTCCCTCGCCCAACCCGATATATTTCACGGGAATCTTAAACTGGTCGGAAATGCCGATAACTACACCGCCTTTAGCCGTTCCGTCTAACTTGGTTATTGCCAGAGCTGTAACTTCGGTTGCAGCAGTAAAATGTTTAGCTTGTTCAAAGGCGTTTTGTCCGGTGGAGCCGTCAAGTATTAAAAGAACTTCGTTCGGAGTATCGGGAATGACTTTGCTCATCACGTTTTTAATTTTGGTGAGTTCATTCATCAGGTTAATCTTGTTGTGCAAACGGCCGGCAGTATCGATAATTACTACATCGGCATTATTGGCTTTTGCCGAGTTCAGCGTATCAAAAGCCACCGATGCAGGATCGGCACCCATCTTTTGTTTCACCACGGGAACGCCTACGCGTTTTCCCCAGATATCTAACTGCTCCACAGCCGCTGCACGGAAAGTATCGGCAGCACCGAGATATACCGATAATCCGTTTTGCTTGAACTGGTACGCCAGTTTCCCGATGGTAGTGGTCTTCCCCACTCCGTTTACTCCAACCACCATTATCACGTATGGTTTTTTATTTTCGGGAACGGCAAATTCGGCAATATCGTCCGATTTGTTCTCGGTAAGCAGTTCGGCTATTTCCTCACGAAGAATTCTCGTGAGTTCATCCGTACCCACGTATTTATCGCGCGCCACGCGTTCTTCAATGCGTTCAATTATTTTCAACGTAGTGTCAACACCCACATCGGAAGTTACTAATATTTCTTCCAGTTCATCAAGTATATCGTCGTCCACTCTCGATTTACCTGCAACGGCACGGGTTAACTTAGAGAAAATATTTTCCTTTGTTTTCTCCAATCCGTGGTCTAAAGTTTCTTTTTTTTTCTTCGAAAATACATCGAATAATCCCATGAAGTATAATTATTTAAACGATTATTTTGCTGTTAGTCTTTGGTGGCTATTGGCTCTGCATAAAACTAATAAACGCATTTTGGAATTTTTGAGTTTTTTAGAAATATAGACAATGCAAAACACAAAGCTCGTAATCTACCAATAAAAAAACTCTCACACACTTACCAACTACTAATAGCCAATCCACCTACAAATCTACAAAATACTAAATAAAAAACTTCCCCACAAGTTCATGCAGGGAAGTTTTTACATATTTTTAACGAATTTATTTTTTAAAAAAATCTTGTACTTGATCGTTCGGAACCATTTCTTCTCTAAAAGAATAAGCTCCTGTTTTTTCAGACTTCACCATTTTAATTACTTTCGTGTGGCTACGTCCTGATGTTGAAGTTTTATCGCGGAATCCTGCAACTGCTTTCTTTGCCATAATTTAGTCCTTTCTCTATTTAATTTCTTTATGAACGGTCATTCTCTTCAAGATTGGATTGTATTTCTTAATCTCCAATCTTTCGGTTGTATTTTTTCTGTTCTTCGTAGTAATGTATCTCGAAGTCCCGGGCATTCCGCTTTCCTTATGTTCAGTGCATTCTAAAATGATCTGAATTCTATTTCCTTTTGCTTTTTTCGACATTGTTCTTTCCCTCCTAAAATAATTAAGCGTTTAAATACCCTTTTTCAGCAGCTTGTTTCAAAGCGGCATCCAATCCTATTTTATTTACGGTGCGTAAACCTGAAGCAGAAATATTCAGGCTAATCCAGCAATCTTCCTCAACCCAATAGAATTTCTTTTTAAACAAATTAACGTTGAATTTACGTTTTGTTTTTCTATTGGAGTGAGAAACGTTGTTCCCAACCATTGCTCTTTTTCCGGTTATTTGACAAATCTTAGACATTGCTATAATTGTATTTTATTGATTTCTATGAATGTTCAGCTATTTTTCGACAAATCAGGGCGCAAAATTAACTATAAAAATTGTATCTACCAAAATATTTGGCAAATAAATTTTCGTAAAAATTCGGATTGGTTTTTATTTACCGAGATTAAAAATTTTACTCAAATCATCGTACAACTCGTTCAGGTAAAACAAGGTGCTTTTCTGAGTGTTTGTTCTAAATTCTTTGTCAAGTCCCGATACGGCAGAAATAGCCGCAGGAGTAATTGTTTCTTCCGCGGTAAATGTTTTCGGGAAGAACGACGAGTTAGGCGACTGGCTGTTCTGATAAGTAACATCTCTTACTACGAGCATACAACCGGTATTGGTAATGGTAGCATCGAAACGATAATTCATTATTACTTTTTCGCGTACGCCGTTGCTGTTTTGAGGCAACAGGAGTTCAATTTTCGAACTCACGGTTATAGTGCGCGCCTTATCATCAAAACGGATGCCCGATAATAAAGGATTTCTGGCATAATTATCTTTTCCCCATTTATAAAGTAACGCGTATCGTTGATCGTTAGAAAATTCCTGATCGATGTGTATAAATTGCTGAAATACAACTTTTCCATTCACAACCGGCACAGTCGTGAAAACAGATTGAGCTTTTACTTGAATCAGTATAGAAGCGAAAATTAACGCTGTGAAAATAATCTTCTTCATTACTTAAGTTTTTATTTTTTGCATAAAATTATTTTTTATACAATGTATATGACTACAAACTTACGGAAAAGATTAATCAACACAAGCGGTTTATAGAAAAATTCTGCAATTTATTTTATTTATCGTTTAAAAACCATTACCTTTGCATCTTGAAATTTTGATAATATAATTTTTGAATATATAATGTCGAAAAAACGTAAAGAATCTGCTGCTGAAAAGGGGTTTGAAAATATTGAAGAAGTATTGTCTTCATCGGAACGCTTTATCGAAAAAAATCAAAAGGCCATTTTATTGGCGCTTTTAGCAGTTGTTGTAGTGGTTGGTGGAATTATTGCGTACAACTATCTGTACAAAAACCCAAGAAACGAAAAAGCGCAAGCTGCCATTTACAAAGGAGAAAGATTTTTCCAGAATCAGCAAGACTCCATAGCACTTTTTGGGAACGGAAACGATTATATCGGGTTCGAAAACATCATGAAAGATTTCAGCGGCACTAAAACCGCCGATCTAGCCTGCGCTTACGCAGGAATCAGCTATAGCAGACTGGGAAATAACGAAAAAGCATTGGAGTATCTGGGTAAATTCAAAGGCGGCGATTTATTGATCACTCCGGCTGTTGAGGGAGCTATCGGTGATGTTTACATGAACATGGGCAATACCGATAAAGCTATTTCTCACTTCATCAACGCGGCAAAAAAAGCCAACGACGATATGTTGAGCCCCATTTATTACAACAAAGCAGGATTTGCTTACCTCTCCGTTAAAAATTACACCAAAGCCATCGAAACTTTCCAGATGATTAAGGATAAATACATCAATTCTCCACAAGGACAGGAAGCCGATAAATATATTGAAGCAGCCAAACTTCAACAAACAGGAAATTAATTGCCATGGCTACCGAATTACAAAACTTGTCGTCATACGATTCGGGTTCCACCCCAAGCGGTGAAGGGAAAAAAATAGGTATTGTTGTTTCGGAATGGAACAAACCCGTTACCGGAAGTTTGTTGGAAGGCGCACTACAAACACTATTTCGGTTTGGCGTTAAACAAAACGATATCGTAGTTGAATATGTCCCCGGAAGTTTTGAACTTACCTACGGCGCAAAAAAACTGATAGAAAGGTTGGAACTCGACAGCGTTATCGTTATCGGATGCGTTATTCAGGGCGAAACGCCACACTTCACGTTCGTTTGCAACAGCGTTACGCAAGGCGTTACCGATTTGAATTTGAAATATGATATTCCAGTTATCTTTGGGCTGTTAACAACCAACACGCTTGAACAGGCAAAAGCGCGTTCGGGCGGCAGACACGGAAATAAAGGCGATGAAGCTGCAATCACAGCGTTAAAGATGATTGCACTAAACGAAAAATACAGATAATTTATTATCTTTGCGTAAAATAATGCACAATTTTGCATTATAAATTTGATTTAAAGGGCAGTTACCAAAGTGGCCAACTGGGGCTGACTGTAACTCAGCTGTCTTTCGACTTCGGTGGTTCGAATCCATCACTGCCCACAAACCGATTTACGATTACCGATTTCGGATTTGCGATTTAAATTCACAATCCGAACTAACGAATCCCAAATCGAAATTGCGGAAGTAGCTCAGTCGATAGAGCATTAGCCTTCCAAGCTGAGGGTCGCGGGTTTGAGTCCCGTCTTCCGCTCTAAAAAGAAGTAGCTATCAAATAGTTACTTCTTTTTTTATCTATTGAATCCCTTTTTTGTAGCAACGTTACAATGACTACCGATAAGCAACATACGGCTTCCATCCGCGATTTCACGCGAGGCGGCATTTCCCGTCAACTAATCACGTTGGCTATGCCGTTGATGGCGGTCAGCTTTATTCAGATGACCTACAACATGGTAGATATCATCTGGATAGGCCGGTTGGGCAGTAAATCGGTGGCAGCCGTGGGAACGGTTGGGATGCTGATGTGGATGATGAATTCTTTCGCACTTCTTTCCAAAGTGAGCGCCGAAGTTTCCATCGGGCAGTCCATTGGCGCCAAAAAGTTAGACAAAGCCATACTTTATGCTTCGCATACCACCACACTCGCCATAATTCTGGGATTATTCTTTGCTGTTTTCTTTTTTCTTTTTCCGCAGCTTATCATTTCCTTTTTCAGGCTGGAAGCCGACATTACCCAAGAAGCCATTAATTACCTGAAAATTATCTCTTTCGGCGTACCTTTTATGTTTCTGATTCTTAATTTTTCGGGAATTTACATCGGAACCGGAAGGAGTGATATTCCTTTCTATTTCAACGCGATAGGATTAATTTTAAATATTGTGCTCGACCCGCTTTTTATTTTCGGTTTCGGATTTATTCCGAAAATGGGAACGCAAGGCGCTGCATTGGCGACTACGCTTTCACAATTGGTGGTTTTGATTTTGTTTGTCCGCCATTTACGAAAAAAGAACGGTGTTTTGGCACAGTTTCCGTTCTGGATAAAACTTCGCAAAAGCTATACGCTCAACATCCTGAAACTTGGCATTCCGATAGTAGCCATGAACGTTTATTTTTCCATTATTAACATGAACCTCACCCGAATAGCCTCCATTTACGGCGGACATTTAGGCGTTACGAGCCAAACCACCGGAGGACAAATAGAAGGGATTACCTGGAACACATCGACAGGATTTGCAACCGCATTGGGAAGTTTTGTGGCGCAAAACTTTGCCGCAGGCAAAATGGACAGAGCCAAACACGCATACCGATACACGTTGATAGCTATGATGTCTTTGGGGCTTGTGGCAACAGCGGTATTTATGTTGTTTGGTCGTGAAATTTTCTCGATTTTCATTCCCGAAAGAGCTGCATATCTTGCCGGAGGGGATTATCTGTTTATCATCGGAATATCGCAAATATTTATGATGCTGGAACTTACTACGCAGGGTATGTTCAACGGAGTGGGAAAAACTACTCCACCTGCGATTGTTAGCATCGTTTTTAATACCGTGCGCATACCGTTTGCCTTGATTTTGGCTTCGTTAATGGGTGTAAACGGCGTTTGGTGGACAATTACCATTACATCTATTGTAAAAGGTATTGTTTCTCCCGTTTGGTTCAGCTTTATTCAAAAAAGAATACAGAGAAATTAATATAAACATACGAATATGAAACGAATAATCAACATATTACTACTCATTGCCCTTATAACATTCCCTCGAATAAATTATGCCAAAGGACAAACGTATGAAGAAAAGTATAACCTCGATTTTAGGATTGTCGATAACTTTTACGGATGGTATTCTGATGTTAACAACTCATACATACGTTTTAGCGTCGATAGTACTGATATAAATCATCCTATCAAATTTTCTCAAGCCGAAAGATGGGGATTTAGAGAAAAAATGAGTTTGACCTTATATATGCCACAATTGTTATTACTTCCTGCCTTTTCCGACAGCTTGTTAGAAGTGAAGATATCTTATAAGTGCAAGAATCTTGAGACGGGAAGATTGTTCGTCACTTCACTGAACAAGCAGATGGACATATTAATAACCGACAGCATTTGCCTGCAAAACGATGACAACTTTCGGGAGGATTCATTAGAAATGACAACCAAAGACGCGCGTTTTTTGTTCCTCAGCCTGCAAGCAGTCGGGAAAGACAGCACGTACACGGAATGGCCGGTCGGCCCGGTAGAGCAAACCATTCCTCACGAGATTTCAATTAGCCGAATAACGTTACAAAGTGGACGTACAAATATCAATGACCTCCCGTTTCAAGATATTGAAGCACCTAATGTAGATAAATCAAAAATCCTCGTTTTACCCCCTGACACCTTGTTGACAGGAAAACAGCTTTCCCGCATATCCGGAAGAATTACCGCCCTCGGTGAAACGGTCCACGGAAGCGGTAAGATAGGCTGGACTACAACTAATTTTATCAAATCGAGTGTTCTGAATAACCAGACAAACTTGATTATATATGAACTACCGCTTTTAATGATGCTTTATTTCAACAAATACGTGCAGGGGGCTAACGATATTAATGAGAATAAATTAAAAGAACTCACGAAAAAGATGGCAAGTGAGTCTGAACCCGTTTTGGAATTAGCGAAATGGCTCAGGGAGTACAACAAAACCGCTCTTGAAAAAGTGAGCTTTTGGGGAATGGACTGCAAATATCAAACAAATGAATTAGAGGAGTTTCTTAAAGATTATTTGCAAATTATCAATCAAGAGGCACGTTCATCGACCGTGGATTCCCTTATATCCGTCTTGGATATAAGAGACGCAGATAAAATCAAAGATATGGCAATAACAACGCTTCATATCATTAAAAACAATTGGCAAGAGCTGAGCGATGTTTTAGCTGAAGACATAGAAATCATTACTTTTTACTTGGAAAGCTTGATAAAAGCCGAAGTAACCTATAAAAACAATTATTACGAAAGGGACTGGCACATGTTCAAAACCACTTCCTTTTTAATAGACTACCACTGTAAACCCCATCAAACGGTTGTTATTTCCTGTCATTTGAGTCACGCGAATTATTTGACTGATCACACCCCACTTCACAAATCATACGGTTCTTATATGAAAAAAGAATATAAGGAAGAATACGGCTGTATTTTACAAATAGTGGGTGAGGACACTGTGAATGCGTTAACGGGCAAAGAGTTTGAGAGGAAAACTCTCCCTCCTTTCTCATCAAATAGTTTAGAGGCCGTTTTTTCAAAGTCAGGTGTAAAGTATGGGTACATTGATGCAAAAGAACTGAACGAGATTGTTAAATTACGCATGCAAGGGTCGCATCACGAACCGACCTCAAGAATTGAAAGATACATCAATCCACGAAGTCAGGTACAGGGCGTATTGTTTATTAATTGAAACGGAGTAAAATGACAATTGAGATGAGATATTTATTTATACATCTGTTATTTTTTTCAATATTGCTGTTGTGCCGTCCTCAATCGGGGCAGACAAACGATAACATCTTGGGCTATAATTGGGTAATAAGCCAAAGCTACTCTTTTCTAAGACTTAAGGGAGGATATCACATCTCACAAAAATTTTATCCTTTCAACCTATATCAAAGATACAGAGGCATTTTTTCATAAAAGAACACAAAAATTAATATAAACTTATGATTATGAAACGATTATTTTTCCATTTAACGATTCTTCTCAGTTCCACACTTTTATTGTCGTGTTCAACTGCAAGAATTAGTAAGACAAAAGAACAAAAAGTTCTTATTCAAACCACCGAAGGTGACATTACACTTAAATTGTACAACGAAACGCCGTTGCATCGTGATAATTTTATCAAGTTGGTAAAAGCAAAAACGTATAACGGTGTGCTTTTTCATCGGGTAATCAAAGAATTTATGATCCAAGGCGGAGATCCCAATTCCAAAACGGCTGCACCGGATATGATGCTGGGCGAGGGCGATGTGGGTTATACCATTCCTGCGGAATTCAAAACCCCCGCAATTTACCACAAATACGGTGCATTGGCAGCAGCCCGTGAAAGCGACGATACTAATCCTCATAAAGTGTCATCGGGTTGTCAGTTTTATATTGTTGTGGGCAAAAAATTTACCGATGAACAATTGGATAAAATGCAAGAAAGCAAAATCGCCCGATACGGCCACACCAACGATTCAACCTATAAATTCAGTGCACAAGCGCGCCACGATTACAAAAACGTTGGCGGAACGCCTCATCTCGACGGCAATTATACCGTGTATGGCGAAGTGTTGAAAGGAATGGATGTAGCGGAAAAAATATCGAAAGTGCAAACAAACAGCCACGACCGTCCTGTGAAAGACATCAGAATAAAGAAAATGAAGCTGATACGCTAAAAAGTAATGATGGTAAAACAACTATTTTAGTTAAGAGTATGAAGTTTTGAGCTTAGAGTATTGCTTGTTGCAAAACATTCTACTCCACATTTTAAACTTAAACACAGTTGCATTTTAAAAACATAAGGAAAATGAAAAAATTACTTATAATGCGACACGGTAAATCATCGTGGAACAGTGAATATTTAGATGATTACGATCGTCCTTTGAATGACAGAGGCAAGAAAAATTCTTCCGAAATGGGACATTTCTTACTTCAGGTATGCGGAAAACCCGAATTAATACTGGCATCTGCCGCAAAACGGACTACGGAAACCGCTATAAGAGCCGCTTTGAATTTAAATTATCCGCAAGACAAAATTGAATTCGATAGAGAACTATATCTGGCCGGAATAAATGACATTTTGAAAAGCATCTCCAAAATATCCGCAAATGTCAATACTTGCATATTGGTAGGACACAATCCGGGATTGACCGACCTTGTAAACTATTTCGGATTAAGACTCGATAATTTGCCTACGGCATCGGTGGTGTGTTTAGATTTCGATGCCCCAACATGGAAAGAAATCTCACCGAAAAATGCCCGTTTTCAGTGGCTAAAATTAGCAAGAGAACTGTGAAAAGTTTTGAGTTGACAATTGACAGTTTGCAGCCCGGCTTTTGTTTTTCACCAAGTCGCCAAGTCGCATCAAAGTCCGGGCAGGAACAATCCGATATCGTTTACCGGCAGGTTAAAGTGATTGGCCACGTAAGAATTAACCATTTTACCCGAAAACATATAAAATCCGGCAGCAAATCCCCGATCGAAACGGGCGAACTGTCCCACTCCACCACTGTCGGCCATTGCCGTAAACATAGAAATAAAAATATTACTTAACGCAATGGACGACGTGCGCGCCACACGCGAACTCACGCTTAACTCACAAAAATGCAAAATTCCAAATCGTTCAAAAATTTCGGGATGATCGGGCAAACACGCTTCCATAGTTGTTTCGAAACAACCTCCTTGCGACATCCGCAAATCAATTATCAACGACCCTTTTTTCATCTCACGAATTAAATCAGTGGAAATACGGTACAAATGCATTTTATTTACGTATTGCATAGCGCCGATAACGACATCAGCTGAACGAAAAACGTTTCGTAACACGTTGGGTTGCAGAGTAGAAGTAAATACCATTCGTTCCAGTTCGTGTTGAATTTTCCGAAGTTTATTGATATCGTTATCGAAAATTTTTACCGTAGCTCCTAGTGCAAGCGCAGCACGTGCGGCAACAGTGCCCGCAACCCCTGCACCAATAATCACCACCTCGGTGGGCGAGATTCCCGGAACACCACCCAGCAAAATGCCTTTTCCGCCGTGTGCATTGCTGAGCAACTCAGAGGCAACTGAAATGGAACACGCTCCTTCAATTTCACTAATGGCAGTTATAAAAGGCGAAATCTGATTATCGTCGTAAATTAACTCATAGGCCAACGCGTTTATACGCTTTTCGACCATTAATTCCAGCGTTTCCGATGAAATGAGGTGCAACTGCAGAAACGAAAACACGTTGCTACGCGGCTTCATCATCGATATTTCCTCAAAAGTAGGCGGCGATATCTTCAAAATAATGTCTGCCTGAAAAACTTCTGCTTTCGATTTAGCAATGTACGCTCCAGAATCGGAATAGTATCGGTCGGAATAATTAATCGTAAGTCCGGCATCCGATTCAACAATTACCCGATAACCCGAATCCGTGAGCAAAGCCGTTGTTTCGGGAGTGATCGCGAGCCGTTTTTCCACTTTCTGATTTTCCTTCGGAATACCGATAACAAGCGATACATTTTGTCTTTCAACCTTCATCAGCAATTCACGAACGATAAATTGCGTGCTTTTTAAGGGTTCGTATATCATTTTTGCAGTTTTTTTATTTCGCTAACAATTTCGTCCACCGTCAGATGAACGTCTTCTTTTGTAACTAAATGATTGGTTTTGTAAATAATTTGTGCCTGTGTATAAAACCTTTCCCTTTCCGACAAGTGATTAGAAATAAATGAATATAACTCCTCTTTTGCTTTTCCTGAAACTATGGGGCGCACCGTTTTCGATGTCCGCAACCGGGCTGCAAGTTCCTCGGGTTCGGCCTGAATGTAAACGGTAATTCCGGTTTGATTCATCAACTCTACGTTATCGAAAAAGCAGGGGGTTCCTCCACCAGTAGAAATCACCACATTTTCTATCTCTGAAACTTCTTTGAGCGTTTTTTGTTCAATCAATCGAAATTCACTTTCACCCCGTTCGATAAAAAGTTCGGGAACGGTTTTGTAGTATTTGCTTTCGATAAATTTATCCAAATCGATAAACCCAATATCTAATAATTTAGCTAATTTTTTCCCTACGGTGGTTTTACCCACACCCATGTAGCCTATTAAATAAATTCGCCCCCCCTCTAAAAGGGACTTTGCGGGCTGTTTATTACTAATATTTATGTTGCTATTCTGCATAAATTTTCTATAAAAGTTTTGGCAATTACTGCTCCTCAAATCCCTTTTAGGGGGTTAGAGATTTCACAACAACGGCGCAAACAAACGCATCAGCGATTCGAAAAACCGTACGTTTTTTGGCCTTTTTATCCACTCGCGGAGCGATACAATTTGCGAATCCCGCTGGTCTTCCACAAAAATTTTGATGGCTTCCTCGGCTACATTGTAATCGTAAATAAAGGCTTCCACCTCAAAATTATGTTCAAAACTGCGTGAATCGAAATTAACCGAGCCAATTAACGTCAGCGAATCATCGAAAACCATCAGCTTTGAATGCAAAAACCCTTTTTCATAAAAATACACCTTTATTCCTGCTTGCAACACCTCTTTTACAAACGATAATGAAGCCAGGTGAACCAACTTCACATCCGTTTTCTTAGATATCATTATCCTCACATCTAATCCACGAATAGCAGCAGCCTGAAGAGCTTCAATCATAGGTTCAGGCGGAACGAAATACGGCGTTTGAATAAAAATACTTTTTTGTGCGTCGTAAATGGCTTGCAAAATGCCGTGCGATATTTCTCTTTCATCGCGCATTGGACCGCTGTTAACGGTTTGCATCGAAATATTCCCAAAACTCGGAAGTTCGGGAAAATATTTTCGCGAGGTAATAAGTGTCTGGCTCACAAAAAACCAATCGATAAGAAAAATCGATTGTAATCCCTGAACGCCTTTGCCTTCGATACGAACGTGGGTATCACGCCAGATACCCCATTTAAAACCATCGACATACCTATCAGCGATATTCATACCGCCTAAATAACCAATTTGTCCGTCAATAACAACAATTTTCCGATGATTTCGAAAATTCAGCCGCGAAGTCAATTTGGGAAGCGCCAATTTCAAAAAAGGCTCCACTTCGATTCCGGCTTTACGGAACTCCTCGAAAAATGCCTTTTTTGTTTTACGCGATCCGAAACTATCATAAATAACACGAACTTCAACGCCTTCAAGCGATTTTTCAATCAGCGCATTTTTCACTTTTGTCCCGATCGCATCGCCATCAAACGCATAATATTCGATATGAATATGCTTTTTGGCATTTTCAATATCGCGAATTAAATGTTCGAATTTATCGGAACACTCGGTGAAAAACTGAATATCGTTCCCGCCCAGCAACGGCGTATGGTCGAGATTTCTTAACAAACGTATCAAACTCGCATGTTCCTTGGGATAGGTAAATTCTTCGAGTGTGCCGATTTCATCTAACGGACGTTTTTTGAGCTTGCTGTACATCCGTTTGGTAATAACTTGTTTCTTGGTAAAATCCTGTCCGAAAATGAGATACCAAATCAATCCCACAAACGGTAGAAACACAAGCACCATTACCCACGACAGTGTTTTGATGGGGTTTCGATTCTCTGAAATTACCACGATAACCACACTGATGATGGTTAAAACGTAAAGAATTTCGAGAATAAGCACCAATACACTGTTCATAATTTTCGATTATAATTTGACTGATGTCTTCCGGGCGCTACTAATTCCGATTCGCAGATTTATTCTTCTAGTTGGAACTCGAAGCACACGATAAAATCACCGGTATTTTCCCTCATTCACATCTTCCAGAATATTTAAATAAGACTGGTATCGGCTTTGGCTAATGTAATGATTTTCAAGGGATTGAAGCACGGCGCAATCGGGTTCGTTCAAGTGTAGGCAGTTATAAAACTTACATTTCGACGAAATTTTGAAAATTTCGGGGAAATAGTGCGAAACTTCTGCTGTTGTCATATCGATGGTACCAAAACCTTTTATCCCGGGTGTGTCGATAACAAAACCACCATTTTCCAGTTCAATCATTTCCGAAAAAGTAGTAGTGTGCATTCCCTTGCTATGATAATCTGATATTTTCCCAACTTTCTGCGTGGTGTCTTTCTGTAACATGTTTATAATACTCGATTTTCCCACTCCGGAATGACCGGCAAGCAACGTAATCTTTCCGCGAACAAGCTCGCGCACTTCACTTATTCCTTCTCCCGTAACCACCGATGTTCTAATACATTTGTAACCGATAGTGGAATACAAATGAATTAAACTATCCACATATTCCAAATCTTCGCCGTCGTAAATATCTGTCTTGTTGAAAACAAGATAAACGGGAACGCTGTATGCCTCAGCAGTTACCAGAAAACGGTCAATAAAAACGGTGGTTGTTTCGGGAAACCTGACGGTTATGCAAAGCAGTGCCAAATCGATATTGGCCGCAAGAATGTGCGAATGTTTGGAAAGGTTCGATGCCCTGCGGACAATGTAATTTTTACGGTCTTCAATTTCGATAATGTATGCGGTTCCGTCGGGATTTATATCGATTCTCACGATGTCTCCCACCACAACCGGACTCGTACTCCGAATTCCTTTAAGACGAAAATTCCCTTTTGCCAAACAAGAAATATCCGTTCCGTCACCGGTTCTTACCAGATAGTTATTGCCCGTGTTTCTGATTACCAGCCCTTTCATATCACATTATTAACGGGATGGTTTAAAACCATCCCATCAATATAGTTGTTTTATACGGTAAGTATTTCTTTTTCTTTTTCGGCGAATTTTTCGTCAATTTTTTTGATATACTTATCGTGCAATTTTTGCAGTTCGTTTTCGCCATTCTTCCCCATATCTTCGGGCATGCCTTCTTTCACGGCTTTTTTCACCTCATCAATGCCTTCGCGGCGCGAGTTTCGGATACTTATTTTAGCATCTTCCGCTTCTTGCTTGGTTTGTTTTACCAATTGCTTACGGCGTTCTTCGGTGAGTGGTGGAATTCCCAAACGAATAATTTCACCATTGTTTTCGGGTGTAATGCCCACATCGGAGTCCATAATGGCTTTTTCCACTATTTTCAGCATGTTTTTTTCCCACGGTTGAACCAGAATGGTTTTAGCATCGGGAGTAGAAATGGACGAAACGTTCGACAACGGCACGTTGCTTCCGTAATAATCTACCCTTACTCCGTCGAGAATGCGCACATTAGCTCTTCCGGCACGAATTCGTGCAAAAGTATCTTCGAGGAATTCCAAAGTCATTTGCATTTTTTCCTCGGCGTCTTTTTTAATTCTTGAAATATCCATATTTATTTTTGTTTTTGATGTTATGTAAGCAAAAATAATGAAAATGATTGTTAACTGATTAATAGATTGATTTTTTTACCCAATCCAAATTCAAAAATACGATACAGCGTCGAAAGTTGAATATCGCACTTTCCATTTTCAAGTCTTGAAATATAGCTTTTCTTTGTTCCCACCTTTTCGGCTAATTGTTCTTGAGTCATTTTAGCTTCTCTTCGTGCTTCTTTCAACATTTCGCTGATTACGAAATATTGGGATTTTTCTTCAAACTCATCCTGTTTCGAGGTACCGACTTCGCCATACCTGAAATCAGAAACGGACTGTATAATCAAAACCGTGAGTTTTTCTTACTCCATCGCTGTTCATCTACTTTTGTTTTCGAGTTAAAATATCCGTTTTTAAGTTTTAAGTCTACTATAATTTCTTTTTGGGTGCTTTTTGAGTTTTTTCTGAAACCCATTGAACAAGACGACTAAATTGCCTTTGTCAAAACAACGGAAAATTCTAAAAATATTACTTTCAAGTTCTATTCGAATTTCGTAGAGTCCGTCGGTTTCAGTCAAATGCTCAAGAAACTTAGCGAGAACGACCTTTACAGTTCTTACAAATTTTAAACATACTCTATTTTCTCCTGTACTTTTTCACTTTCCTCTAAGTAGAAATTCGTGAAAATAATGCTTTTAGAAAATTATTTTACGGTATGTAGCCACAACACAAAGTTAACTCAAAAGTTATCAAACGACAAATTATTTTTTGATCGAGGCAAAATCTAAAATCCGAAATCGCAAATCGTAAATTAATTATGCACCAATGTCCCGATATTTTCTCCCGATAGTACTTTTTTCAGATTTCCATAGGTATCCATATCGAAAACTACGATGGGAAGATTGTTTTGCTTACACATTGTTGTTGCTGTCAAGTCCATCACTTTAAGTCCTCGATCATAAACTTCGTCAAACGAAATAGTATCAAATTTGGTTGCAGTCGGATCTTTTTCGGGATCGGCTGTGTAAACGCCGTCCACGCGAGTGCCTTTGAACATAGCGTCTGCCTCAATTTCTATGCCCCGAAGGGCCGAAGTGGTATCCGTGGTGAAAAATGGACTTCCAGTGCCTCCGGCAAAAATGGCAATTTCGCCGCGTTCCATGGCTTCGATGGCTTTCCATTTGGAATAAAATTCGCCGATGGGCTCCATACGAATAGCCGTAAACACCCGATTTTTCTGACCGATGGAAATCAACGCTGAACTGAGCGCCAGACTATTAATTACGGTGGCAAGCATTCCCATTTGGTCGCCTTTCACGCGGTCGAATCCTTTTTGCGTACCGCTTAATCCGCGAAAAATATTCCCTCCGCCAATAACGATTCCGATTTGCACCCCCATTTGGGCGGCTTCTTTAAGTTGTGCGGCGTATTCTTCGAGCCGTTCGGCATTGATGCCTTGTTTTTTTTCTCCCGCGAGCGATTCGCCGCTGAGTTTGAGTAAAATTCTGTTATACTTCATATCTTTTAAGACTGTTAGACTGTTAATTGATAGATTTTAGATTTTTTCATGGATTTGATTAATGCGGCGTCTGACGGATGAATCGCCTGTCGCTTTAAAAACATTTTGAAGTTGATAATAATCATCGGACAAGATATCCATAAAAACTGTATCGTGAAATATACGTTCACGATAAACAGATTGCCGACGTCTTCCAATCTCTTTAAAACCCAATTTTCGATAACAATTAATGGCATTTTCATTGAAAGAATACACCTGCAAAAAGATGTTATGTAAATTTAAGTAACGGAAACCATAATCCATAAGCAAAGCCATAGCATCGAATCCGTAACCTTGGTGCCAATACGCTTTATCACCGATAAAAATTCCGATTTCTGCATTTCTGTTAATGTTATCCATATTAATAAATCCACAAGTTCCAATGAGTTTATCATTCTCAAGGGTAACAATACCGTAATTGTGATTATTAGAAAGCTCCTCAAGTAATTTCCGTTCGTTTTCCGTATTAATTACACCTGCTGCCATACTGAGAAAACGAACAACTTCCATATCGTTCAACCAATGTGCGTAAATTTCGGCGTCATCTATTGTCATCGGTGAAAGATAACATTTTTCACCGATTAGTTTGCGAATTCTGCCCATAAGTTATTCATTTATAAAAGTTATTTCCTTAAACGCATATACTTTTTTTTCTTTGGTTTCGAGCATTCTCAATACCAAATGCCCCGATGAAAGTACGTTATCGATTTTCGCCTGAAACTTGCCGTTTGCATCTTCGTACCAATAATAACCATTCACACGATACAAATCGAGCATGTATTCATCTTCAATAACTTGTTTTTCTCCTTGCTGCAAGCTCCTGTACAGTAGGAAAAACTCTTTCATCAGCAAATCCAGTATATAATTTTTATCGTATTCAGTTGCCGTAATTTGCCTTAACGAAACCGGATTGGGCAATTCTATGGGGAAGATTTGCTGGTTGAGATTCAGCCCGATTCCGATGATGGAATTTTCAATAACTTTCCCTTGTAAATTGTTTTCGATAAGAATGCCGGCTATCTTTTTATCCTTCCAGTAAATATCGTTCGGCCATTTGATACGAATATCATCGGTAAATTGGTCTAACGTGTTTTTTATTGCCAACGAAGTTATCCGCGAAATAATAAACTGCTCGTTGGCAGGAATTTCTGTGGGATAAATCAGCAAGCTGAAAAGCAAATTGTCCCCTTTTGACGAAAACCACGAATTCCCTACCTGCCCGCGTCCTGCCGTCTGAAAATCGGCCACAACAACGGAGCCCTCTACCAATTGTTCCGATTTTATAAGCTCTTTCAGATAAGAATTTGTCGATTCCGTTTCTTCCAGATGTATAATTTGCCTGTCATCGCTCAACTGTTCCATAATACTCTTTCTGTTTTATTTTAGGAAGTTTTTTTATCACTTCATCCACCGAATGCTGAATCCATTTTTTCAATTCGTTATCGCTCATTTCGCCTGTTATATGAATCGTATTCCAGTACGTTTTGTTCATGTGCCAGGCTGCTGTTACACATGAATATTTTTCGCGTAAAGACACGGCAATTTCCGGATTGCATTTGATGCTTACACTTAGAGAATCTTCATCTAACGGAATAAGCGCGAACATTTTACCGCACACTTTCATCACCAGCGTAACGTCGTCGAATGGCGTAGTTGCTTCCGCACCCGGAATCGATAAACAATAATTGTATAAATCTTCGACATTCATATTTAGTCTTTTTAAGTATCTGCCGATTCGGAACCAGTTGATGCTTTCTTACAGAAACGGCAAAAATGCATCGTCGATATGTTCCAGTTCAAATCGTTTTCCGTTCCAAACCAAACCGATAATATCAAATCGGGCAGGCTTATCTATTTCTTTCTCAATCAGATAATAATTGGCAGCATCAACCATTCTCCGCATACGCGATTTCCCTACAAAATCCTCCGGATTTCCCCATTGCGCGGATGTTCTTGTCTTTACCTCAACAAAAACGATAAATTCTTCATTTTCAGCAACAATATCGATCTCATACCCATGAAAACTCCAGTTCCGGCAGACAATTCTGTAATCTTTCGATTTCAGATATCTGACGGCTTCTTCCTCGCCTCGTATGCCTAATTCGTTGTGTTGTGCCATTTCCCCATAGTATCAGCCGGTTTTGAACCAGCAGATGCTTAAAAATACAAATTTATGCAATATTCTTTTCTTTTGTGTTAATATATTTTGTTTTTTTGTATCTGAAAGGATTTTACGAAACTTTTTCTGAACATTTTTTTCGAGAAGAAATGAGAACAACTAAAAAATACAAATTAAACGGACGTCCTTCTCCACGCACCAAAAAAGCCGAATTCATGCTCAGCGACGAAGAGTATGAAGTTATTAATTTCTATTTGAAGAAATATAAAATCACCAATCGCTCCCGATGGTTCAGGGAAACCATTATGAATCAAATTCTTAAGAATATGAATATGGATTATCCTACGCTTTTTGAAGAGAATGAAATGAGAAGATGATACGTTTAACATTTGCGGTTTGATGTATATAAGGTAACAATGAAATTAATCGGACTAAATAACATCAAACAACAAACAACAAACAACAAACAACAAACCTCAAACAAACATGTTAGACGATGCCTATTTTATGCGGCAGGCGCTGGTCGAAGCGCAAAAAGCTTTCGAAAAAGACGAAGTGCCAATTGGTGCCGTGGTGGTTGCCAAAAACCGGATTATCGCACGTGCACACAATCTGGTGGAAACTTTAAACGACGTTACGGCACATGCCGAAATGCAGGCGATAACTGCCGCCGCTAATGTGTTAGGTGGAAAATATCTGACCGACTGTACGCTTTTCGTTACCATTGAACCCTGCCCAATGTGTGCCGGCGCACTGGGTTGGTCGCAACTCGCGCGGATTGTTTACGGCGCAGCCGACGAAAAACGGGGCTTTTCAAAATTTGCTGGTAATGTTTTGCATCCAAAAACTGTCGTTTCATCGGGAATTTTAAGCGATGAGTGTGTGGCATTAATGAAAAAGTTTTTCGAAAAGAAAAGGTAATTCTATAATTCATACAATCATGAAAACGATTTATTTTTTAATTATCAGCATCCTGTTTTTTGCTTGCACTTCAAACTCCAATAAAAACAGCGACAGCACTCCAAATGTCAAAGCCATTGACAATGTATTGCAGGCGTTTGTAGATTCTGGCTATATTCCCGGAGCCGTGACTATGGTAGTTTCGAAAGATAAAATTCTGCATCTTGGGAGCGTTGGCGTGGCAGATTACGAAACAAAATCTCCTATGGAACCCGACCGTCTTTTTTGGATTGCCTCCATGACAAAACCCATTACAGCCGTGGCTTTACTGATGCTTCAGGATGAAGGAAGACTCTCCGTTGAGGATCCGGTTTCCAAATACATTCCCGAATTCGGAAGCCTGAAGACTCCGTCAGGAAAAGATGCCAATCTCACCATCACGCAAATTATGAACCACACATCGGGTTTGCGCGAAGCGGATGCACAGACGGCTGCAAACGCCAAAGAACTTGCCGACTTGATCCATTCTTACGTTAGCGGCCCTACACAGTTTGAACCGGGCAGCAAATGGAACTACTGTCAATCGGGAATCAATACTGGAGCACGAATTGTTGAAGTAGTAAGTGGATTACGTTTCGATAAATTTCTTCAGGAAAAGATTTTCGATCCGCTCGAAATGAAAAACACAACCTTTTATCCAACACAATTAACTGAAAGCAAACGTGCCGCCGGATACGTAAAAAACAATGATACCAGAAATTTTGACAAGGCTGAAGTTTCTTCAATTTTTGGCAAACCCGAAAATGCTCCGCTCGGAAACGGAGGATTATTCTCTACCGCTCCCGATTATGCACGTTTCGCTCAAATGCTTTTAGGAAACGGCGTTTACAAAGGAAAACGATACCTAAGCGAAGATGCGATGACTTATCTTTCTACTGTTAAAACAGGCGATCTGGATTGCGGATTTCTTCAGGAGCCTCAATACGGAAGCCGTGGTGCAAATTACGGATGGGGAATAGGCACCTGTGTTCTTCGTACACCACATTCGGGCGTGGCTGCCATGTTATCGCCCAGCACATTCGGGCATGGTGGTGCATGGGGAACACAAGCATGGATAGATCCCGCGAAAGATGTTGCTTACATAATGATGATACAACGTCCCAACTTCAATTCAGATGCGAGTAATATCCGCGCAGAATTTCAACAAAAAGCATTTGATGAGTTAGTGCGATAAATTTGAATACCTTCAGTAACGGAACAAATTGACGCAACAATAGGAACAAAAACATAATTCGTAAAATTCAAAACAGTTTCTAAGATATTATAGTGTCTTTTGAAGGAATAAGTATATTTGTAAATTTATAATTAAAACTCCGGATGTAAGCCTGAAACCCATTTTGGCTCTATGCAACATATCAACGAATTCTTCAATACTTTACACAGCTATATCGGCGGAAACAACTGGTTTGTATTCCTGTTATTGGAAAGGCGTTGCACTTGCAGTGCATTTAGGCGGATCTGCTGCATTGTTTTGGATGCTGATAACAGCTACCGATACTATCATTATTTGGAATTTATCATTATTGACCGTTGCTTTTATGGTAATTCCGAATCTGTTTGGGATTTTAACGCTGCATCGCGAGATGAAATCAACTATAAAAGAATATTGGCAGGGATTTCGCGAAGAATATCCTGATGAAAAAACACCAAAAAATTAAAATGAAAAAAACATTACTTTTAACGCTTTTAGTACTTCATTTGCTTGCCGCTTACGCGCAAACAAAGCAAATAACCCGATTGGGAATTGTGAATCCTACCGTTGGGAATTTAAGCAATACGATAAACCTTATCAACAAAGGTTATTTGCAAGCGGACAGCATTGCAATTGTCGGAATTTACCACCAATTACAGACATCGTCTATTGCTTCATCGGAAGAATTTATTCAAAAGAGCAATTTCAAGAACATTACACTTGAAAAAATAGAAGGTTTCATTTCCATCGATAGTCTTTTTATTGAAAACGCTTGCTCTCAGCAATTTTCAGATGTTTTCAATAAAATCGATGCGATTATCCTTTTCGGCGGAGCCGATATCCCGCCTTCCGTTTACGGTGAAGAAACTTTTTTGACTACTGAATTGATTTCGGGCGGGAAAAATTGGGAATTGTCATTTTTGTTTCATCTTATTGGAGGATCACAAAATTCGAATTTTAAACCGTTATTGGAAAAGAACCCCGATTTCCCTATCCTCGGTATCTGTCTCGGGATGCAGAAACTGAATGTGGCAGCCGGTGGTTCGTTATATCAGGATATTCCATACCAAATTTATGGAAAAACCACGTTCGAAAACCTTCAACAATTGGGTTCCGAAAATATTCATAGAAACTATTGGGACAGGATGGACAACGAAAACGAGTATTCTTATATCCATTTCCATCCGATTATCATTTCCGAAGGAAGTTTCTTGAAGCTTAAAAATATTTCGGAAAATCCGGTGGTGGCCAGTGTGCACCATCAGTCAGCGAAGAAAATCGGGAAAGGATTTAAGGTTGCCGCCACATCCATGGACGGAAAAGTAGTGGAAGCTTTGCAACATAACCGATTCAAAAACGTGTACGGCATTCAGTTCCATACCGATTTTTCCGTTTTATACGATGAAGGAAGAACATTCAAAGTCTCTCCTACTAAAACCATTGAATTAAGCGAAGATACAAAGTTGTTTCACAAATTATTTTGGGAGAATTTTAGTGGGAGATTGTCTGATTAGCCATGATGGTTGTCAGCATTAATTTTTTACTCTAGCGCTGTATTTGAAACAATATTTTAGTTAAATAATTTTATTTGACTATCCGCAATACTTCCTAACGCCATGAAGTAGCAGTTTAACAGTTTAAGCTGGTTTTGGCTTCGCCGAAACTTCGTATTCAACCCGTCAATTCAATGTTAATTCTTTAACCTAACGCGTTGCGTTGGGCTGAAACAACTTTCGGCGTAGCCAATTAAGTCGGGCTTGCAGCCTGTTTAGGAATAATTGCGGATAATCAAATTTCGTTTTTTATTTCGTGGAATATTTCTGTTTGGTCTGACAATTTCTCATGTTCTCTCAACAATGCAATTAAAATCAACTGTTTACCGTTCAGATACGTGAAATTGACGTTTTTCACCTCGAAATTTTCCTGCACCATTTTCGCATACAAAACTTTTTATCACCGTAATGGAATTGACAATGTTAATCAATCCGTGATCTTTTCGTTCGAGTTGACCGCACAATTCGATATGGTATCCTTTCAGTCTTTTCGCCTGTCACTGGTTCACATAGAAACACAACGGCACAATTATTGATATTATGAGTAATATTTTACTTATTTTCGAATAAAATGCTATCTTTGCAGCTTTATTTATTTCATTTTCACACAATGATTGTTCTCAAAAAAAACAATGTACTTCTCCGTTTAGCCGATTTATTAACCGAAAACAAACCGGAAATTTTACTGAAAAACGAACTCGATATGAATTCGTTTTCCGATATGGATGAGTCGATGAAAGACCGACTGAAAGTGGATGAGAGGAAAGTTGAAGGGATGATCCGTTCGCTTTGCGAAGTAGCTGCACAAGATGATCCCGAAGGGAAAATCCTGTACGATTTTACCCGCGAAGACGGATTGCACATTGTAAACCGGACGGTTCCGTTCGGAGCAATTCTTATTATTTACGAATCGCGTCCCGACGTAACCATCGAAGCTGCAGCTACCGCATTCAAAGCGGGAAACCGCATTTTACTGAAAGGTGGAAAAGAATCGTTCAACACAAATACGTATTTGACCGAATTATGGCAGCAGTCGTTATCGGAAAACGGTTTCGAAAAAGATTTTGTGCAATACCTGAACTTATCGCGCGAAGAAACTCAGAAGCTTATTAAACAAAATACATATAACGTCGATATCATCATCCCCCGCGGCGGAAACAATCTCATCAATTTCGTAACTGAAAACTCATCGGTTCCGGTGATTGTGAGCGGCCGCGGAAACAATTTTATGTATGTTGACGACGATTGCGATACTGATATGGCTATTCGCCTAATTATCAACGGCAAAAAAAGGATAAGTGTCTGCAACGCTCTCGATAAAGTGCTGGTAAACAAAAATCTACCGAAATTATCGGATAAGATTTCTGATTTCGTATCGCAGCTTAAGAGCAAAGAGATTGTAGTTTGGGGTGATAAAAAAGCAGTTTCGGCAAGTAAAGGACTTACAGAAATTAACGACGAAGCCGTTCTTTTCGAAGAATTTATGGCTCCGAAAATATATTTTTCGTTGGTTGATGATATGAACGAAGCCATTGAAAAGATAAATCATTATTCGGGCGGTCATTCGGCGGTTATCGTAACCAATGATGCCAAAAAAGCCAACGTTTTTATGCAAAAAGTAGATTGCGCTGCCGTTTATCACAACGCTTCCACCCGGTTTACCGATGGCGGACAATTCGGTGTGGGAGGTGAAATCGCCATCAGCACGCAGAAACTCCATTTTCGCGGCCCACTTAGTGCTCAGGAATTGGTTACCAACAAATGGTTCGTTTACGGAAAAGGGCAGATACGAGAGTAAGGTTGAGATACTTGGCGACTTGGTGGAAGGGAGAAATTAGAAATTTGCAGAAATTAAAAGTCCTCTTTTAGGAAGATTTAGTGGTCAATGAAGAAAAAAATAATTATAAAAATAGGCACATCCACGCTCACAGCGGGAACAAACCGTATATCGTTTGCGGTTATCGAAAGTTTGGCACGGCAGATTGTTGAACTGAAAAAAGAATACGACGTCGTTATTGTTTCATCGGGTGCCATTGCCACGGCACGGCAATTCGTGGAAATTAACGGTTTCAATAAAAATGTGGATTCAAAACAGGCATTGGCAGCTATCGGTCAAACCAAGCTGATGGAATTATACGACAATATCTTTCGCACTTTCGGACTGAATATCGCACAAATTTTGTTGACGTATCGAGATTTCGAGAACGAAACTGCCAACGAAAACACCCGAAACACCATCAACAAGCTTTGGGAAGTGGATTACATCCCTATCGTGAACGAAAACGACACGGTTTCCATCGAAGAAATCGTGTTGGGAGATAACGACAAACTTTCAGCTCTGGTGGCCGTTATCACCAATGCCGACTTGCTTATTCTCGTGTCTGATATCGACGGCATTTACACCTGCAATCCGCACCTGCATCAGGATGCAGAACTGATAACAAACGTTACCGAGCTCAACTCTATTTCCAATTTCATCGAAGAAAAAGAGTCAACTTTGGGAACGGGTGGAATGTCATCGAAAGTTCACGCAGCCGATATCTGTATGAAGCACGGCGTGGAAATGTGGATCGTAAACGGGCAACGGGCTAATTATATAATAAAAGCGTTGAACGGCAGAATTCCGTTTACAAAATTTACGACCCCTAAATCCCCCTAAAAGGGACTTCAAGGGCTGAAAATAATGACAAGCAACCTACAATTCTCCCCTTTATCAAAAAGGGAAAGTGCCCGAAGGAAAGATTAAACATCAAACTTTAAACGTAAAACATTAAATATGAACTACGGTTTTATCGGTTTTGGAAATTTAGCCAAAGCTGTTTATCAAGGACTTAAAAGCATTAACAACATACAATTTGCTTATTTCGCCCGAAACAAAAAGGAAGTGGATATTCCTTTTTTCAACAATATTGAAAACTTGGTTTCTTTTGCCGATGTTATTTGGTTTGCCATCAAACCACAGGATATAAGAGGAATTCTGGAAAATTTACAACCGCTGAATCTTGAAGGGAAACTCATTGTTTCGCCTGTTGCAGGAAAAAGCATCGCTTTTATCGAAAGTTACTTGGGAAATGAGATTCCGATTGTTCGTATAATGCCCAACCTGGCTATAGCTTATCAGAAATCGGTTACGGCGTTTGCCACCAACCAGCCCGATAATCCGGCAACAGAAGAAATTTTTCAGATTCTTACAAAATTAGGTAAAGCCGTAAAATTAAGCGAAAAAGGATTCGACCTTTTTACATCGGTTTTCGGGAGCGGACCCGCATTTATCTTGGCATTTATCCAGATTTTTAAAGAAAAAATACGGGAATTCGACCTGCCGGGAAACGTTCTCGATGAGCTTTTACTTGAACTCACACAAGGAACCACACTTTATTTTACCGAAAATCAGGCGAATTACAGCATCGAAGAACTCATTCAAAACATTACCAGCAAGGGAGGTACCACACAGGCCGGGCTTGATCATTTCCGCCACCACGAGATAGGAAAACACTTCGAAGGTGTACTGGATGCTGCACGAAACCGTTCGGAAGAAATGAGTAAAAATTGAACATTTTTTATTCTTCGAAATAATTATTACGTTTTTGCTCGATTTTTTGTGTAAATTGTACCACGAAATCGGAACAAAAATCTTTTCTTTGCGTTTATAACAAAGAATTTCATTACCGAAAACAAGTGTGAACATACCACAAAATATATTTTATATGGCCAGCAAGAAAAATTTTATCATCGACACGAACGTGATTCTTCACGATTACAGTTTTATTGAAAATTTTGAAGAAAACGACATCTACATTCCGTTTGTAGTTCTGGAAGAACTCGACAAATTCAAAAAAGGTAACGAACAAATAAACTTCAACGCGCGGGCTTTCGTACGTGAACTCGATTTAATTACCGACGATAATTTGTTTAAATTAGGCGCCGAACTTGGCGTAGGACGCGGAAAATTGTATATAGTGAACAACGTGAAAACGCACGATAAAATTGTTGAAGCATTTCCCGAGAGAACTCCCGATAATCGTATTCTATCCACCGTTTTGGATGTAATTGAAAAACATCCGAAAATGAAATCCATTTTGGTAACCAAGGATATCAACCTGCGAATGAAAGCGCGTTCCCTGGGTATTCCGGTGGAAGATTACATCAACGACAAGGTAGTGGATATCGATGTTTTCAGACGAGGAGAACAAATTATCGAGGGTATTAATCCCGATCTAATTGATAAAATTTATGCACAACCCATGGGAGTTGACGCTGATGAATTCACTTTTGACAATCCCCTTATCCCCAACGATTCTTTTGTATTAAAAAGCGAACGCAACAGTGTGTTAGCAAGATACAACCCATTCACGCAAAAAATTATCCGCGTGGACAAGGAACCCAGTTTTGGGATTTCGCCTCGCAACGCAGAACAAACATTTGCTCTCGGTGTTTTAAACGACCCCGACATCAAATTAGTCGGGATTACCGGAAAGGCGGGAACCGGAAAAACGTTGCTAGCTCTTGCTGCAGCACTGAAACAAAACAAGCAATACACCCAAATCTTGCTGGCAAGACCAATTGTTTCGCTGTCCAATAAAGATTTGGGATACTTACCGGGTGACGAAAAACAAAAAATCGCTCCATACATGCAACCGTTGTTCGATAACCTGAACGTGATAAAATCGCAACTCGGCCCAAACAGCGCCGAACTTCGTTCCATCGACGAGATGCAGAAATCGGGGAAACTCGAAATCGAAGCGCTGGCTTTTATCCGCGGACGAAGTCTAAGTGAAACTTTTTGCATTGTGGATGAAGCACAAAACCTTACTCCGCACGAAGTAAAAACCATCATTACGCGTGCGGGTGAAGGCACCAAAATGGTCTTCACTGGAGACTTACAGCAAATCGATTCGCCTTATCTCGATTCTCAATCCAACGGATTGGCGTATATGATCGACAAGATGAAAGGTCAGCATGTTTTTGCACACGTGAATTTGGTAAAAGGCGAACGAAGCGAGCTGTCGGAGTTGGCAAGTAATCTTTTATAGACAATAAGACAAAGATTAAAGAACAATGACAAAAGCGCATTGCAAATTACTTGCAGTGCGTTTTTTGTTGTTTAGTAAAATTCAAAAAATAACTTCATCAATGTTTGTTACCGGAAACCAGATAACTTTATGTTGGCTAAAACGGAAAAAGTTCGGTTGTTTTTGTCCGGATTGAACGACATTTTCTTAACTAAGGCGGTTTATTCGCATACAGTAAAGAATTCTCCGGAATCTTCGACTGTTAAGATGAGCCATTGAATTGTTGGGCTGAATACGAAGTATTGGCGAAGCCAAAACTAACTTAACAGTCTCCGGCCGGCAGCGGGTAGCTGCATTTTTTCGGCCAATAGCCAAAACCAATTACTAACAGTTCTTGATACTCAGTTTGATAAATTATTTTTTAACATTACTTGATTTGAAAATTAACAGAACCATAAGACAAATAAATTTCGCACGATTACGCTTTGACATTTAATTATGAATTGTGTATTTTTGTAATTCCTATCATAAATGATATAAAGTTTCTATGAGCAATATTTTTGAATACAAATTAAAGGTACGCGATTACGAATGCGACGCGCAAGGACACGTAAACAACGCCAATTATCAACACTATTTCGAAGTTACACGTCATGAGTTTTTAGAATCCGGCGGGTTGAACTTTTACCAATTGCACCAGCAAGGTATCGACGCGGTGGTAGCGCGTGTAGACATTCGATACAAAATTCCCCTTATCGGGATGGATGAGTTTATATGCACCGTAAAACAAATTGAGCGACAAAACGTGAAATATATTTTCCATCAGGAAATTTATCGTGTGTCGGACAATGCGCTGTGCGCGAAGGCGAAGATTGAAGTCGTAAATCTTGTAAACGGGAAACTCTCCAAACCGGAAGTGTTTGATAAGGCGTTTGCAGAATTTATTTAGACTGAAAGAGCCAAGAACAAAGAGTAAAGACTTTCTTTGTTGAACTGTTGACAATTACTAAGAGAAAGATTGAATGAGATTGAAGTAGAAGCTAATAAGAGTTTCCTCGCAGATTATCGCAGAAAAATTATCAGCGTTTATCGGCGAAATAAATCAGCCTCGCTCCCGTGCGAATCCTTTCGCATGGATAACAACCACACGATAGAATCGTACGGTAGCAGCGACAACTGTAAGAGAAAGATTGAAACAAAATTAACTCAGAACTCAAAACCCATAACTCAGAACTCGTACCCCACAACTCATAACTCACACCACAAATGATTACCGATAAAACCCTTTACCAAATAGCCCTAACGCAAATAAACGGCGTAGGCGTAATGCATGCACGAAATCTTGTGCAGGCGATGGGCGATGTGGAAGCGGTTTTTACCGAAAGTACACGAAAATTAGAACAAATCCCACGCATTTCGAAGCGATTAATTGCCGAAATTAGGAGTTCCGAAGTAATGCGACGCGCCGAAAATGAACTAAACTTTATTATCAAAAACAACATAAAACCGCTCTTTTATACTAATGAAGAGTATCCGCAACGACTTACAAATTGTATCGACGCACCCATTTTACTGTATGTGAAAGGGGATTTAAACTTTAATCGTGAAAAAGTAGTTAGCATTGTCGGCACTCGAAACACCACACGATACGGACAAGAGTTTTGTCAAAAATTTGTCAAAGAGTTATCGGAACGATTTCCCGATTTACTTGTCATAAGCGGACTTGCCTACGGCATCGATATTTGCGCACATCGTGCGGCATTGCAAAATAATCTGTACACCGTCGCCGTGTTGGGACACGGATTAGACAGAATATACCCGTATGCGCATCGCGATACCGCCATGGAAATGTTGGAAAAAGGAGCGTTGATTACCGAATTTCCAAGCGAAACCAACCCCGACAGGCACAACTTTGTACGCCGTAATCGCATCGTTGCAGGGATGACAGATGCCGTGGTGGTAGTTGAATCGGCGGAAAAAGGCGGCTCACTTATCACCGCTGACATCGCTAACTCCTATTTTAGGGAAGTATTTGCTGTCCCAGGCAGAGTTACCGATAAAACATTCGCCGGATGCAATCGGCTAATTGCTGACAACAAAGCCGTTTTATTACAAGAAACCGACGACTTCTTGCAACATATGGGATGGGACTCCGATAAAAAAGCGGCGCGACCCAAACAACGCGAATTGTTCCTAAATCTTACCGACGAAGAGGAGCGAATCTTCAACGCGCTCAACAAAGTAGACTCCATGCAAGTAAACATGCTCGCAATCGAACTAAACACACCTGTATCGGAACTCTTTTTTACGCTGCTCGAGTTAGAAATGAAAAACATAGTACAAGCCTTGCCCGGAGGAATGTATAAATTGATGTAATGAAATCATTTTTCATTTCCATAAATGTGTTTATTTTTATATCTTTGGAGCAGTAAAATCTGTTTTCCGAGATGATGAAGATAACAATTTGTACTTTTATAGCGATTTTTGTTGTTTTTCCGACATTGTTGATAGCTCAAACCGAAAGTAATAAACCCTTTTTAAATATAGACCCAATCATTACTGTTAATACGGATTCGGACACCCAAAACGATAGCACCAAGTTAAATCGCATCCGAGAAAACTGGGGTACATTTAATGAGTTAGGTCTTGTGGCAGGATACACAATTAACAGAAGAAATGGAAAAACGGGGATAGATAATCATATATTTGAGTTAGGTCTTTACAAATCAAGAAATTCTTATTATGCTGAACCCGCAGGATATTCGTATTATTTTGCAAATGAATTTATGTTCAATAAGGATTCTTTTTATATAGGTCCTAAAATTGGAGCATTTGCTCATATTTGGTTATTTTACTTGGGGGCGGAATTGGTTTATTATACTAATTTTAAGGGAGACGCATTACATTTAGTGCCTATTTTTGGCTTGGGGTATTCTCAACTAAAAATTGGTTTTGGATTACATATTCCACTTACAAACAATTTATTCGAGAAAACAAACGTTGCATCTATCGGATTTACATACCAGATTAAAGAACTCAAAAAGAATAAAATAAAACATTAAACCAATATTAAAATGACAATAGGTGATAAAATCCCTGAAATATTGGGAAAAGACCAAAACGGAAACGAAATAAAAGCGAACGATTTCGCGGGTAAAAAACTGGCGTTGTATTTCTATCCCAAAGACAACACACCGGGCTGCACAGCACAAGCTTGCAGTTTACGCGACGGCTACGCCGACTTAAAGAAAGCGGGCTATGAAATTGTAGGTGTAAGCATCGACAGCAAGGCATCGCACCAAAAATTTATCGAAAAATTCTCACTGCCTTTTCCGCTTATAGCCGATATCGATAAAAAACTCGTTCAAGAGTTTGGCGTATGGCAAGAAAAGAAAAACTACGGCAAAACCTATATGGGAACCGTACGCACAACTTTTCTTATAGACGAAAACGGCATTATTCAACACATATTGGAAGGAAGAAAAGTGAATACGAAAAATCACGCGGAACAGATACTCGAATTAGAATAACGCTTCGCGATAATAGTGATTTCTCAAATAAACAATTTCAGAGACAGATAACTCAATTAAAATGATAAAAAAGAGAATAATATTTATTTTTTTACTCCCTATTTTTTCCTTTTCTATCTTTTCACAAGAAATAACTAAAAATAAGGATGAAAGTATTTCAATTAAGACTGACTCTGTAATTTTCCTTGATTCATCAGGAAACCTGTTAGAGAAAAGCACATTCCAAGATTCTTTAAACACAAATGAATATATTGTAGCAATAAAAAAATCATCCGCCTATTTGGAAATACAATTAAAGAAAAAATACTCAGACTTCCAATTAGGCAAAGAATTTCCCCTAATAGAATTAATAGATATTAATCAAAACATAATAAATATAAAGGAGAAAAAGCTAACTTTACTTACTTTTGGGGATATAACATGTAAGCCTTGTATTGAGGAAATTACAGCATTAAATATCTTAGCAAAAGAATATCCGGAGGTGAACTTTATCGCTATAACATCGGCATCAAAGCAAAATATCAATAAGTTCCTTCAAGAAAAAGGTTTGGAATGGAATAACTTAATAATTAGTACCGACAATCAAGAATATTTTAAAAGTCTTAATATTCAAAACATTCCGCTCAATATCATCATTGATAGCAGTAGAAGAATAAAAGGAGTATTTATAGGGGAAAAAATAAGAGAAATTTTACTATCTTTTGAAAACAAAAACTAAAACAAAAATAAATTATGGCAGAAGAAAAAGACAATAAAAACAGCGAAAAATTGAAAGCGCTTCGCGCAGCGATGGACAAAATAGAAAAAACGTACGGCAAAGGCTCCATTATGAAAATGGGTGAAGAAAAAGTAGAAGAGGTATCGGTTATTTCCAGTGGCTCCATCGGGTTAAACGCTGCGCTGGGCGTTGGCGGATATCCACGGGGAAGAGTTATTGAAATTTATGGTCCCGAATCATCGGGAAAAACCACATTGGCCATTCACGCCATTGCCGAAGCACAAAAAGCAGGCGGTGTAGCGGCATTTATCGATGCAGAGCACGCATTCGACCGATTTTATGCCGAAAAATTAGGAGTCGATACCGATAACTTGTTGATTTCTCAGCCCAGTAGTGGCGAAGAAGCGTTGGAAATTGCCGAACAACTGATTCGTTCATCGGCAGTGGATATTATCGTTATCGACTCGGTGGCTGCGCTTACGCCCAAAAAAGAAATCGAAGGTGATATGGGCGACTCAAACGTGGGATTGCAGGCCCGATTGATGTCTCAGGCGTTGCGTAAACTTACCTCAACAATTGGTAAAACAAACACGACTTGTATTTTCATCAATCAGTTACGTGAAAAAATCGGAGTGATGTTCGGCAATCCCGAAACCACCACCGGCGGTAATGCACTGAAGTTTTACGCTTCGGTACGTTTGGATATTCGCCGCATCGGCCAGTTAAAAGACGGCGATGAGGTGCATGGAAGCCAAACCCGAGTGAAAGTGGTGAAAAATAAAGTAGCTCCGCCATTCCGTAAAGCGGAATTCGATATTATGTATGGCGAAGGAATTTCACGCGAAGGCGAAATTGTTGATTTAGGAGCGGAATTGAACGTGATTAAAAAAAGCGGCTCATGGTACAGCTACGGCGACTCAAAACTGGCTCAGGGACGCGATGCTACCAAATCGGTTATCAAAGATAATCCCGAGTTGGCAGACGAACTCGAAAAATTGATTTTCGAAGCTTTAAAAGAAAAGAAGTAAAGTTTTATCCTCCACACTCCTCTTTTAAATGGAAAGGGGAGCGTGGAAAAGGATATTTTACTTTCCTTATTTATAACCTTTAACGAAATTGTTTTTTAAACTCGAAACTCTTAACTTGACACTAAAGTAATGTTGAAAAGTAACCCTATAGTAGTTGAAAATGGATGAACTAACTTAAAAAGTTTTGCAAATTACCATAGAGATAGTTTTTTGCACACTCATTCCCAAATCCAAAATCGTAAATCGTCAATTCACCTGGCTTCCCGGTTTTACCTCTTTCGATGTTTGAATAAGCGATAAAGTTCCATCGGCGTTTTCTGCCGAAAGAATCATTCCTTCGCTCATGATGCCGCGCAGTTTTCGTGGTTCGAGGTTGGCGATGAAGCATACTTGTTTTCCTACCAATTCTTCGGGATTTGGATAGTAGGCGGCAATGCCTGAAAGAATGGTGCGTTTGCCGATTCCGTCGTCGAGCAAAAAGCGGAGGAGCTTGTCGGCTTTAGGCACTTTTTCGCATTCCAAAACTGTTCCTACACGGATATCGAGTTTAGTAAAATCGTCAAAAACGATATTCTCTTTTATCGGTTTGGCTTTGTACTCTTTTTCTTCGTTCGCCTTTTTGGTGTCGAGTAGTTTTTGTACCTGTTTTTCGATAACTTCGTCTTCGATTTTCTCGAAAAGCAGTTCGGCTTTGCCTAATTCGTGCCCTTCGGGCAAAAGATTGAAGTTGCCCAATTGTTCCCAATCGAATTTATCGGTATTGATAAACGAGTAGATTTTTTTCGCAGAAAACGGTAAAAACGGTTCGCAGACAATAGCCAAATTAGCAACCATTTGCAACGATAAATTAAGAATGGTAGCCGTACGGCTCATATCGGTTTTAGCCGTTTTCCAAGGCTCGGTATCAGCCAAATATTTGTTGCCGATACGTGCCAGATTCATCGCCTCTTTTTGCGCTTCGCGGAAGTGATAGTTTTCAAGGTTTTGCTCCACCGCTTCTTTCACTTTTTGCACTTCGGCAATGGTTTCGCGGTCGTAATCGGTGAGTTCGCCCACCGCGGGAACACTGTTGTTGAAATATTTTTGCGTAAGCACTAATGCACGATTGATAAAGTTGCCGAGAACGGCAACCAGTTCGTTGTTGTTGCGTGCCTGAAAATCGCGCCACGTGAAATCGTTATCTTTGGTTTCGGGTGCGTTTGCCGTGAGCGTGTAACGCAAAACATCCTCTTTTCCGGGAAATTCGTCCAAATATTCGTGTAACCACACTGCCCAGTTGCGCGAAGTGGAAATCTTATCGCCTTCGAGGTTGAGAAACTCGTTTGCCGGAACGTTTTCGGGCAAAATAAAGGAACCTTCGGCTTTAAGCATCGCCGGAAATACGATACAGTGGAAAACAATGTTGTCTTTTCCGATAAAGTGAACCAACTTGGTTTCTTCGTCTTTCCACCATTTTTCCCAATCGTTGGGCAGTAGCTCTTTGGTGTTGGAAATATAACCGATGGGCGCGTCAAACCAAACGTAGAGCACTTTTCCTTCGCCGCCTTCTACGGGAACGGGCACGCCCCAATCTAAGTCGCGACTTACGGCGCGAGGCTGCAAGCCTAAATCTAACCACGATTTGCATTGTCCATATACGTTGGATTTCCACTCTTTGTGGTCTTCCAAAATCCATTGGCGCAGCCAGCTTTCGTGTTGGTCTAACGGCAAGTACCAGTGTTTGGTGGCTTTCATTACGGGTGCGCTGCCGCTGAGCGTGGATTTAGGATTGATTAAATCGGTAGCGCTGAGCGATGTGCCGCACTGTTCGCATTGGTCGCCGTAGGCTTTTTCGTTGTGGCAATGCGGACATTCGCCGGTAATATATCGGTCGGCGAGGAATTGTTGTGCCTCCTCGTCGAAGTATTGTTCGGATGTTTGTTCGATAAACTCTCCTTTTTCGTAGAGCGTTTTAAAGAAATCCGATGCCGTTTTCTTGTGAATCTCCGATGTGGTGCGCGAATAAACATCGAACGAAATGCCGAATCGTTCAAACGAATCTTTAATTAACGCGTGATATCTGTCCACGATGTCTTGCGGTGTAACACCTTCGTTACGCGCTTTTATGGTGATGGGAATTCCGTGTTCGTCGGAACCTCCGATAAAAAGAACTTCTTTACCTTTCAGGCGCGAATATCGCGCGTAAATATCGGCGGGAACATAAACTCCGGCTAAGTGACCGATGTGTACCGGGCCGTTTGCATAAGGCAATGCCGATGTAATAAGTGTACGTTTAAATTGTTTTGACATATTCGAGTTGCGGATTGCGCGTTTCGGATTCCGGGTTGATTCCTTAGTGCCGAAACGGTTTTATGTAATTTTTGAGGTGCAAAGATACAAAAAATAGCTGTTTTTCTTTTATTGTTTGGGAAATATAGAATAAAAGAAAAAGATTGTTGGTTTAGGTAGATGTGGGTCGGTGGGTGAGGAAAATAAATCCTTTACATCTTTGTATTTGCGATAAAGCTAAAAATATATTTTTAAAAATACAAAATATTGGTGATTTTGTATTCCAGAGAATGCATATTAGAGGTGTGAATTTTTTATATGCCTCCTACAAAGCTTCCAGTTCAATTGCCACTGCCTGTTCCGTCCCGATAAGTATCGGGATTCGGAATCCCTTTAGGGCGTGGGAAAATAGTTGGAAGTTCAATCAGCTTTAGCCAAAATTTAAATAATCTTGGGCTAAAGCCCGTTTTCAGAGCCGCGTTTTACCCACGAGTTAAAACTCGTGGTAATTGATAAATGTTTTAGGACACATTGCGGATAATCATTTTTTTTATTTATTATCAATTAATTGCCTGATGTAATCCTGTTTGTTTATTTTTAGAAATTCATCAATCTTTAAATCATCAGGATTTTCTGTTTTTAGTTTTTCCAGTTCGTCTTTTCCTTCGGCTTCTTGTCCTAAAAGTATCAATGAAATAGCCCTATTCAGTCTATTTGCAGTCAAATCTTTTTTCTTTTCGGGATTATTGATTCGAGTATCAAATATTTCAATACTCTTATTATAGTATTTTTTTGCAGTCAAGGTGTCTCCTTGTCTATCATAAAGCATACCAGCAAATGTCCATCCTTCAGCAAGGTCTGGCTTTATCTCAACAACCTTATCACTTGCTTGTAATGCCTTGTCAAACTGTTTCCTGATTAAATATATTTCAGCCATATTTGAATAAGGCAGATAATAATTTTTATCAATTTCAATTGCTTTGTAAAATAAAATCAAGGCACTATCATACTCCATTTGTTGCATTAATTGAACTGCTTTGTTATTAAATTCAATCGCTTTAGGATTATAATTAGGTTTCTCACTTTGTCCTTTGCAAGATTGTAAAATCGTAATAAAAATTAATAAGGAAATTATTAGCTTTATCCCTTTAGTTATCTTTAAATTATCAATCATATTGGTTGTCTTTAGTTAATATTTAACGTTCAGTTTTAGTTTTGCCAAATGCTTTATAATATGTTGCTTACGGAACTTCCGTAAACACATTTGAATTAATAGGTGTTTGCTCCACAAAAATATCATTATTTTCTCAAATTATCACTAAAATCCTCCCAAAACAACT
>MVZJ01000002.1 GCA_002069095.1 Bacteroidetes bacterium ADurb.BinA174
GATGATATAAAAGATGCCGATTTGGTAGTGGAAGCCATTGCCGAAAATATGGAGTTGAAAAAGCGTGTTTTCAAAGAGTTGGATGAAACTTGTAAACCCGAATGTATTTTGGCTACAAATACATCATCGCTGTCAATTACAGAGATTGCCGCTTGCACAAAACGTCCCGAAAAGGTAATCGGTATGCACTTCTTTAATCCCGTTCCGGTATTAAAATTGGTAGAAGTTATTCGCGGACAATTGACATCTGACGAAGTTTATAATTTTGTATCGGATATGGCAAAGAAAATCGGAAAAGTTCCTGTGGAAATAAACGAAGCACCCGGATTTTTGGTAAATCGCCTACTTATCCCGATGATTAACGAAGGAATCGGCGCACTTGCCGACGGCGTTGCATCGAAAGAAGATATCGACGAAGCAATGAAATTGGGTGCAAGTCATCCCATTGGGCCGCTTGCTCTTGCCGATTTAGTTGGTTTGGATGTTTGTCTTGCAATTATGGAAGTGTTGCATCACGAGTTTGGCGATGACAAATATCGTCCGCATCCGTTACTTCGCAAAATGGTTCGCGCAGGACTATTGGGCAGAAAAACAGGAATCGGATTTTACGATTATCGGAAATAAAAAATAGGTAACTCCTAAAAACTAACAAATGACAAAGGAGAACCATTTTATGCCGATAGCGGTTACACTGACGAACAAAAAGCATCGAACACCAAAAAATCCCGCGTTCGCTCACGCGTAGAACATATTTTCGGATTTATGGAAAACAGTATGAATCAAATGTTCATCAACTCTATCGGAATAAAGCGTGCTACCACCATTATAGGGTTGATGAACCTGACATACAATATGTATCGCAAAATCCGGCTACTTGCCCTTCTAGGGGAAAACCATACTACTCCTCCTGTATAATGACTCTATTACAGAACCGGAAGGGTATTCCCCTATAAAAGACTTTCCCTCTGCCTGGACCTAACTGATCATGAAGCACGTGTAGGAAAAATCAATGATTAGCGGACGGGGTGGCTGCACCATTCACCACGTGTTGGAGCGTATCAAGGCGAAGTACGTGTTGGTAACAATTGGATCAAACGGTGGAAATACAGAGGATAACTTAAGCGAACTCGTGGAATACATCCTTTTGCAAGGCTCAATCCCCATCCTAAACAACATCCCCTGCAATGAGAGCGGGACGCAGCAAGAGGCAAACCGGTTAATCCCAAACTCTGAAAAAATAGGTAATCTGAAATTGTAAACATCTGAAATTCAGCAATTTGAATAAAAATATGTATTACCTATTTAGGGAATTGAGTATCTCTTTATAAACTGCAGTAAATAAGAAAGTTAATAGCAAATCTATTACCTAAAAAACTAGGGTTTGGGGTTAATAGAGACCGTCAGACAAAATACAACCTGAAAGGGTGTAAGTTTGATAACGCCACATCGTTGAATCAAGATGGGAAGGAGGTCGATAAGTCTACCATATACCACGAAGACTACACGGGAAGCTGGGAATAAATATTTCATCACCCCAACGTGAAAAGCTCCCGGTTAATGTATAATCTACGTTAATCAATCTTCCTGAGTTTTACGAAGGGATAAGCCCACGCTAATCGATTAATCACAACAGCCACCTGAACACCTAAAGGCCAACTTTGCTCGAGAAATCATAAAAAGTGGGATAATAGTATGGAATTAAATTTTTTTACGTAGTTTTGCTAAAAACTACTTTTCATGAAAAAAGGAACATGATAATCTTTAAAAATCAAAGCATATGCACTACTCAAGAAGAAAATTTATTGCCACAGCGGCATCGGGAGTGGCCGCCACCGCGGTTACCCCAATGGCATTGGCCGCAAAACAGCCGGGAGCGTATCATGCATCCTCAACCATGGAGAGCAACACACGAGTCGCCCCCTCGGAGTTCATCATCTTTCCCTGGGGCAGTATGCCTATCGCCCCCTCTAATGGGCCATGGGGTGACCTGACCGATACCAACGACATGTTAAAGGACCTCTTCGATTGCGGGTTCAACACGAGCGGATTCACCAGAAACATAGAAATTCTTCGCGACATCAGGAACAACCAGTTGGTGGGGATCCTAAGGGTTGGAATTAACACGAATCTAGAGGTCACGCAAGAGGAGGCAGACAACACCATCCGGAAGGTCATGGAGTCGATCACCGACCCCGAAGACCGGAAAGCGGTACATGCGATCTACATTCGCGATGAACCGAACGCCTCCCTTTTTCCGAGGTTAGCTATCTGGTCGAAAGCGATCAAAAAGCAAGGGGTCCTACCCTACATCAACCTGTACCCCGATGCCGTCTTGCCCGAGGGATTGGGGACAAAAGATTACGAGGAGCACCTCGATCAATACGTGGAGATTTGCGACCCTCCCTACATTTCGTACGACAACTACTCTCTTTTCGAAGGGGGCCGACTGGATGAAGACCGGTTTTACGGCAATATCGAATCCATTCGTCATAAATCGCTGCAAGCCGGAATCCCCTTCTGGAACGTGATCCTTGCGAATGCTCACTTCAAGTATGCCGAACCGTCGGACGCCACATTCGCCATCCAGGTCTACTCCACCCTGGCATACGGGGGCAGAGGAATCGGTTACTTCACCTACTACACGCCTCAGGTTGGTAATTACCGACTTGCGTCTATCGACCGCTTTGGCTACCGGACGAAAACATGGGGGATGATGAGAAACATAAACCTGCAGGTGCACGCACTTGCCCCCGTCTATTGCCAGCTAAAGAGCGTCAACGTATTTCATACCGGCCACATCGTCAGAAACGGGCGAAGCATCGAAACAGCCAAGCTGGTGGAGTCAATAAGCAACGGGTCGCTAGTGGTGGGCGAATTCACCCACCCCGATGGGAAGCCGTATGCCATGATCGTCAACAAAGATGTGCACTCCTCCATCGAGTTCGATATTGAATTTAAAGAAAAGGGGGAAATCATGATCGTCAGCCAATTTAATCAAGGACGGGTTCCCTTTCAAGGGGAGCAGAAATGGCTCGCACCTGGATGTGGAGTCTTGCTGACGGTTGAATAAAAGAGGAAATCGAATAACATGTGCATCAAAAGAAAACTACTCTTGAGCAGTATAACGATGCACACTTACATTGTAATTTACGGGCAACCCCAAAGGGACAAGGGGTATCCCGTTAAGGATGCCCACTTGGATATACTGCCGGGGTTTATCAACCCACCAGAGGGGTACGGGAACGTGCCGTTCTATTGGTGGAATGGAGACACGTACGTTAATAGATGTTCCCAAATTGTATGAGGCGACAAGCAAGATAAAAGAGGGATACAAGTTAGAAAACATCCACCTGAAAAAATCCTCTTTAACCATGCGGGCGATCGCATGGTAATCCCGTTCTTTGAAGCAATACTAAAAAAAGTTGCCTCTCGATGGTTCATTACCTTGAGGGATATTAATTCCAATGACATCTGATTGGGCGACAACAGGTATAGAAACCGTGAATCATTTTAACTTGGTTTCAGAAAGGACAACCATTATTACTCAATAAAAAGGTTAACAATTATATCATCTTTAAAAACGAATGATTATGTACAAGTATTCTGTTATTTTAGGAAATTTAGGAAACACGTGCGATCGTTTCTGTAAGGGGTACAAAGACAACCCGAGTACCGAAGAGATGTTGGCTCAAGCGGCCAAGATCCCGCACGTGGAGGGAATTGAACTGGTTGGAACATGGGATATCCGTCCCGACAACGTGAAGGACATGAAAAAAAGACTGGAGGACTATGGAAAAACCTGTGTCTCCATTATACCCGACGTGTTCACCGTGAAAGAGTACGCCAAGGGTACCCTCACGAACAACGACCCGGCGATACGGCAACAGTCGCTCGACTACTTGCGTCAAATGAGCGATATCGCGCGCGAGATGAATTGCAAGGTGGTAAACCTCTGGATGGCACAAGATGGGTACGACTATCTCCTCACGACTAATTACGACCGGAAACGGGAATGGCTTCGCGAGGGAACCACGAAGCTGGCGCAAGAGTTCCCCGACTTGAAGTTCGCGCTGGAATACAAGCCCAAGGAACCGCGTAACTTCTCCTTTCACGCGAGGATGGCCGACACCATTATAGCCGCGAAGGAGACGGGGTGCGATAACGTGGGGATATGCATCGATACCGGGCACGGCTTTTACGCCGGTGAAAACGTAGCTGAAGCCGTTGTCTTGGCAAAGCGGGCCGGGGACTTACTGTTCCACATGCATTTCAACGACAACCACGGGGCATGGGATGATGACATGATCGTAGGCTCCGTGCACAGCACCATCTATATCGACCTGCTGTTCAGCTTGAAGAAAACGGGATACAAAGGGTGGTTGTCCATGGATCAGTACCCCTACCGTGAAGATGCTATGGATGCCATTGGAGAGAGCATAATGTGGGTACGTCAATTCGAGAGAATCGTGGAGGAGAATTACGCAGAACTTGAGGAACTGGTTGAAATGAACGATGCGGTCGCAACTTCGCGTTTCATGCGCAAGGTGTTGTTTTAGAACACCTTTTGCTTAGTTAGAATTTCTGCCACGGGCATTGACATGATCGCCAGCCTACATTTTCAAGCGTAAAAATCAACACAAATGAAAACGATTGGTAACATCAGGACAAAAGTTTGTTTCGCCACCTTTTTTCGTACGTTACGGCAATCGTGTTCCTTTTTTCTGTGTGCAACGAGAAAGCAGCGAGCGAAATAAACGACTTGAGGTGCGAGTTCATGTAGAACCCCATCGCCAAAGTTGTTGAGCACCCCTCGTTAAGCTGGGAAATAGATTCCAATGCCCGTGGTGTGAAACAAACGGGGTACCAGATACTGGTAGCCTCATCGCTCGAAAAACTCAATGCCTATGGAGGCGATATCTGAGTTCGAGATGGGTTTTCGTTCCGAATTATCCTCCAACGTACTTTACCAAAGGAAGCCGTTGGATAGCAGGGCTACCTATTATTGGAAGGTGAAAACACGCACCAATATGGGCACGTCCGACAGGTTCGCGCAGGATTGTTAGGCAGATAAACCAGAATTGGGTTTTACGATTATTGGAAATAGAAATAGAGTTTTATTAAGTAAAAGAGAGTGAAGTTTCAACTTCACCTTTTTTTGTATATCGCAAATATATCTTATTCACTCAATTACCAACTCATCTGTTTTTAGGTTTGGTAACCACAAATACCACCATCAACAGGGCAGACAAAACGGCGGTAATCGCTCCAAAATAAAACGGTATACTGGAATTTATTTTATCGTATAGCAAACCCGCTATCAGGCTTGCAGGAAGCAGTGTAATTCCCAACAAAGCATTGTACATACCCAATCCGGTTCCTTTTTTGTTTTTATCCACCAAATCGGACACGAGCGCTTTTTGCACCCCGTCGGTTAAGGCGGAATACACTCCATAAAGTGCGAACAAAACTATGATGATACGGATGTTTCCGGTAAATCCGAAACCGAAATACACCATGGCATAAATCAAAAAACCGGCAATAAGCAGTTTTTCACGATCTATTCTGTCGGACAATGAGCCGAACGGGATGGCCAATGCAACGGATATAATACTCGAAATCAGATAAACCAGCGGAATGAAAGTAACCTTCACGCCCACTTCGTTTGCTTTTACAATTAAAAGCGCATCGGTGGAATTTCCCAGCGTGAAAATAAATATTATGGCAAGAAACAGGTAAAAGCGCTTCGGAAAATTCCTGAATTCGAATTTTTGTAACAGACTCTCCTTCTTCTTTTTGGCTTCTTTTATTCCGAAAATAAGAACAATAATTCCCAATATTCCGGGTATGGCCGCAAGCAGAAAAATAAAACGAAAGCTGTCGGGTTTCAAAGAAAGAATAAAAAAAGCAAGCAAAGGCCCAAGAATGGCTCCGCTGTTATCCATCGCCTTGTGTAACCCGAAACTTTTACCCGTTTCGTGTTGCTCAACCGAACCGGCTACCAAACTATCGCGTGGAGCGGTACGAATTCCTTTTCCCACGCGCTCGGCAAATCGATAAAACAGCATCTGTACAGGTGTTACAACCGTTGCATACAGCGGCATAACGACCGTTGAAAGACCATACCCTACAAGCATAAAGGGTTTATTCTTCCCTATTTTATCGCTCCAGTATCCCGAAAAAGCTTTAAGCAAAGAAGCCGTACTTTCCGCAACTCCTTCAATCAACGAAAGGCTGGTTTTAGATGCGCCGATGGACATTAAAAACATCGGCATGACAGAATAAACCATCTTGGTTGATATATCCGTCAAAAAACTGACTATCCCCGTGTAAAAAACATTGGAAGAGAAGCCAAAAATCTTTTTTCGAACCGTTTTTTCATCAGACATGATACCGTTAGAAATAATTTTAATCAAAACACAAATTTACGTAAAAATGCAACTCTATAGACATTTATTACACTGGATTTTTTCAACGAAAACCATCTTTTTTTAATCGATTATCGCACGAGTCTTAGAAAGTAAACAGTGGACAGTTATCAGTCGGCATTTGGTCACTCGAAACGTCAAACATCAAACGTCCAAACCCAAAGTCCCATGCATTTGCTTACCAACAATAAAAAAACTATCTTTGACAAAAAGAAAAACTATCCGTTATGAAAACACTCCATTTTTTCTTAAAAAGCATTATTCCGGTCTTCTTGCTGATTGCTATGACCGGATGTAATGCGCCGATTGAAAAGAAAACAAAAATCGATTTGGAAGAAATTACCATTGATGAACTACGGGAAGGTTATAAGACCGGAAAATACAGCATCGTGGAAATTACCAAAGTCTACCTTGACCGAATTGAAGAAATTGACGCCAATGGTCCGGAACTGAATTCGGTTATTACAATCAATCCCGATGCACTGGAAATTGCCGCTATTCTTGATGATGAATTGCGACAGGGAAAAAGCAGAGGCGCAATGCACGGTATTCCGGTGTTGCTGAAAGATAATATTGATACGCACGATAAAATGCCCAATACGGCCGGTTCGTTGATTATGAAAAATTCCTTTCCGGTGAAAGATGCGTGGGTTACCGCCAAACTTCGCGATACCGGAGCGGTTATTATCGGTAAAACAAATCTGAGCGAGTGGGCAAACTTTCACAGCAGCTATTCATCCAGCGGATGGAGTGGTCTAGGCGGACAAACCAAAAATCCTTACGACCTCACCCGAAATCCCTGCGGCTCGAGTTCGGGTTCCGGTGTTGCCGTTTCGGCCAATCTTACCGTTCTTGCCATTGGCACGGAAACAGACGGTTCTATTGTCTGTCCCGCAAACAACAACGGTATTGTGGGAATAAAACCGACAGTGGGGCTTATCAGCAGATCGGGCATTATACCCATTTCTTTCACCCAAGACACTCCCGGCCCGATGGCAAGAACGGTAAGAGATGCGACAATCTGTCTGGGAGTGATGACCGGAGTAGATTCCACTGACTCGAAAACAATCAATTCCGAAGGAAAAAATTTGATCGATTACACACCTCATCTGAAAGCCGACGGATTAGAAGGAAAACGTATCGGTTTCGACATAACATTAATCGGAAGAAATTATCATATAGATAAGGTGATGCTGGAAGCTGTTGAATTTATCAAAAGAAACGGAGCAAAAGTTGTCGAAGTCAAAAATATTATCACTCCCGAAACCGAAAATAAGGAATTCGATATACTGCTTTACGAATTTAAAGACGGACTGAACAGGTATTTCGCCTCTTTGGGAGAAAACGCGGCAGTTAAAAATATCGAAGAACTGATTAAATTGCAATCGGCCGACAGCACCGAAATGGCATGGTTCGACCACAAGTTGTTTAAACAAGCTCAGGAAAAAGGCTCCCTCGATTCTGATGAATACAAAAAACTACTGAACGATATGCTAAAAGGTGCGCGCGACAACGGAATCGATAAAATAATGAACGAGCACAATCTGGACGCGATTATTGCCCCGACAGGCTCTCCCGCCTGGAAAACCGATTTAGTTAATGGGGATAATTTCAGTATCTCATCAAGTACGGCAGCAGCTATTGCCGGCTATCCGGCAATTAGTTTGCCCATGGGATTTATCGCGGGGCTTCCGGTGAATATCACGTTTTACGGACGTGCCTGGAGCGAACCGATACTAATCGAAATAGCTTATGCGTTTGAACAGGGTACTTTACATCGGAAAAAACCTGAATTTAAATCAGGAGAATAAAAAAGAAAAAGGATTTCGATAATCGAAATCCTTTTTCTTCAGTTAACAATTCGGCGGTACAAAAAACTACCGATTGCAAATGATTTCCTGTCAAGTTACACTAATGCTGAAGCAAGTTTCATTAATTGAATAGCCTACTGTCCTGGCAATTCTTTATACCGCGTGTTGGGCTTAGTATTCTCTATCTAATCCATCTCAATTGGGAAAAGAAAATCGAATCATTTGTGAATGTTAAATTTATTTCACCAAAATCCTTGGTCTCCACTTTGTCAATTATAATAGTGTCAACAAATGAATCTATATTTTTAGCATAAATTTTTAATTTTCCTTTTTTAGCAAATTCAATAATAATCCATCTTAACTCATCTGTAACATATGCATAAGGATGCTCTTGGTCACGAATCCTTATTAAAGAATCACTTTCTGTAAACGTCACTTTACTTCCTTTTTCAAACTTTGTTCCTAAAGTATCCGGTATCAAAACAGGCTTGCCGGTATAACTTTTTAAATATTCCAAGATTTGTCTAAATGTAAAGTCATTAGGCTCACCATTATCTTCTTTTTTACAATAATCAGCTAAATCATTGTACCCCATATAATAATCAACAGTATTGGTATTGTATATTACTGTATCTTGATTTTCATAACCAGTCAGTATTATTTTCGTTTTATTGTGCTCACTGCATGAAATAAGCATCATGAACACTATTATTATTTGAGGTAGTCTTTTATTATTTGAGGTAGTCTTTCCACAAAAATAAGCCCAACATTTCTATTTATAAAATACCTTATATTCCCAAGGCTTCAGTTCCATTTCTTTAACGGGAGTTACAGTTTCAGCAGTTGGGAAGGCGGTGAAACCTGTGTCTGGAACTTCTTCGTCGAAAACAACTTTTACAACATCCTTGCTGAGATTGAAAACGCAAACAATTTCGTTTCCTTCGTTCACACGCTTGAAAGAGAAAACACTTTCGGATTTATCGTTTATTATTTCCGTCATTTTCCCGTCTCTTTCTTGCGAAAGCAATGCTTTATTGTTCTTTTTAAGGATGTTGAGCGATTTGTACAAATCGGTAAAACCGCCTTTATCCGTCCAATTAATGCTGTCTTTTTCAAAAAACTGCAACCTGCGGTTAAAACCCACCTCCTGTCCGTTATAAATCAACGGCATCCCGGGAAGCATATAACTGAGTACGGCAAATGTTTTTGCTGCATCGCCCATTCGCTCGAATTCCGTTCCGTTCCACGAGTTTTCATCGTGATTGGATGTGAAGAGCATCGGAATGGCGTTGGACGAAAAATTATTGTTCATCCGCTGCAACGACAAACGAAGAGAATCCACATTTTCTTTCCCTTGCGCCACCATATTCATTTTATGGTGAAAATCCCACGCGTAAAACGCATCGAAAACCGATTTGTTCAGTTCCGGTTTTTCAGCTTCTGCCAACATAAAAATATCCGGTTTTAATGCCACAAGCGAATCCTTCGCGATTTTCCAGAAATCCATCGGGACTTCATAAGCCACATCGCAACGAAAACCGTCAATGTCGGCTTCGCGTACCCAGAACGTCATTGCGTCAAGCATTGCTGAGCGCATTTCGGGTTTTTCGTAATCCAAAGGTGCAATGTCCGTCCAGTCGTACATCACAATCGGATTTCCTAAGCTGTCTCTTCTGTACCAGTCAGGATGTTCGGTTATCCAAGCATTATCGCGCGATGTGTGATTTGGCACCCAGTCCAGAATTACCTTCAAACCCAAATCGTGCGCCTGTTTTACCACATTTCTGAAATCTTCCAGCGAACCGAATTCGCTGTTTACTTCCTTGTAATTCTTTATGGAATAATAACTTCCCAGCGTTCCTTTTCTATCTTTTTCGCCAATGGTTTGGATGGGCATAAACCACAAAATATCCACGCCAAGCTCTTTCAACCGAGGCAAATGAATGGCGAATGCATCAAACGTTCCCTCGGTTGTGAATTGTCGTGTATTTACTTCGTAAATGGTGGCATCGTAAACCCATTCCGGATGAATGGTTACAGTCTGTTGAGCTTCTATTTGTTTTTTGTTTTTGTTTCCGCATGAAAAAAGAAGTGGAAGAAAGAGTAATAATAAAATTGTTTTTTTCATATTTATTTTAAAATCAATAATTCATAGTTCTAAAAGATAATTTTTGTTCACTCCTATTCAAAGTCCCCTTCAGGGGTATTTAGAGTTTTATTTTTTGAGTTTATATACATCGTCCCTATCCTGAACAAAGAAAACGGATAAAGCCCCGAGAATAAGCGAACATCCGGCAAGTACCATCGTAAAAATAACCTGCCCGCCAAAAATGTCTTTCGTAACAAAACCCAAAATGCTGGCTGCCAAAATTTGCGGAATTACGATAAAGAAATTGAAAATACCCATGTACGTTCCCATTTTATCTGCCGGAAGTGCGCCCGTGAGAATGGCGTAAGGCATGGATAAAATGCTTCCCCAAGTGAATCCAATACCTATCATCGAAAAGATGAGTATATTGGGGTCTTTGATAAAGAAGAACGAAATAAACGAAATTCCGCCCACCGCCAACGCGATGGAATGCGTAGCCTTGCGCCCAATTTGCTTGGCAAGAACCGGCAGTAAGAAAGCCGAAATTGCGGAAACGGCATTGTAAACGGCAAAAAGAACACCCACCCAATCGGCGCCCTTGTTGTAAAGTTCCGAAGAAGTATCGGTTGTTCCGAAAACGTGCTGGGTTACGGCACGCGTGGTGTAAATCCACATCGCGTAAAACGACAACCACGAGAAAAACTGAACAATGGCTAATTGTCCCATCGTTTTCGGCATTCGAAGCAAGTCGTTCATTATGGCCACCATACCGTTTTTCGTATTCCCTTTTTTGGTCAACGCACCCGATATCAACAAAATAATCCCGAAAACCAGCAACAATCCCGAAACGATGTAAAGCTGCGCTTCGAGTTTCGACAAAACGATAATTGCTGTTGCAATGATTCCGGCCGTTGTCCAAATGAAGCCGTTTTTTAGAAACTGATGAGAGGAAACCAGCGGTTTTATTTCGGATTTTAATCCCGATGTTTCTTCCTCTGCTTGCTCAAAAGCAGCTAATTCTTCGGGTGAATATTCTTTCGAGGTAAACACCGTGTACAACACCGATGCCAACAAAACCACACCACCAATGTAGAACGAAAGCTTCACCGATAAAGGAATCACACCTTCGGCGGCGGTGTTGGGAACGCCAAACCAGTTGGTTAAAATATAGGGTAATGCGGAAGCGATAACGGCTCCTGTCCCGATAAAGAAACTTTGCATGGCAAAACCCATTGTCCGTTGCTCTGAAGGAAGATTGTCACCTACAAAAGCCCGGAAAGGCTCCATCGAAATATTAATGGAAGCATCCATAATCCACAACATCCCTGCGGCAACCCAAAGCGCGGGAGAGTTAGGCATTATGAATAAAGCAAGCGTGGTAAAAACGGCACCAACAGCAAAATAAGGACGGCGGCGGCCGTATTTCGTCCAAGTTTTATCGCTCAAATGGCCGATAATAGGCTGAACGATTAATCCGGTAAGCGGAGCAGCAATCCAAAGAATGGGAATATCTTCCACACGTGCGCCAAGCGTTTCGAAAATGCGGCTTACATTGGCATTTTGCAACGCAAAACCAAATTGAATTCCCAGAAATCCGAAACTCATGTTCCAAATTTCCCAAAAAGAGAGGTGTCTTTTCTTCATATTAATGTTTTTCTTATTGTCTTGTAAAAGACAAATTTACAATGCTTTGAATATCAAATTTAGGTAAATGACATAAAAAAGTTTAAAATTTTATGCAATCGTGTGCATTGTAGAGACGCGATTAATCGCGTCTCCACTCTATTTCGTAGAATTTTTTACTACCAGATCCGTTTTAATGACTTTGCTTACGATTCCTACGCGGGTTTCTTTTCCCTCGATTCTATTGATAAGCAGTTTGGCAGCGGTTCTGCCCATTTCGAAGCCGTGCTGGTCAACGCTGGTGAGCCTGGGATCGGTAACTTCGGTAATATCTGAATTAGTAAATCCGCAAACCGATATATCCTCCGGAATCTTAAAACCTGCCGATTTAATCATTTGAAGACAATGAGCTGCCACTTCGTCGTTAATGCAGAAAAAGGCATCGGGAACAGGATCTATTTTAAGCATGGAAGGTACTATCTCTCGGGCAAGTTCGATGGTATCAGACACCTGCATCAGAGTTTTATCAACAGGAATACTGTGTTTTCGCAACGCATCCTCGTATCCCATTCTTCGATTGTTGGCTATGGGTAAATGTGGATTGGAACCAAGAAATGCAACTCTACGACATCCGCTTTTTATAAGATAATCCACCGCATTAAACGCGCCCCAGTAATCGTCGATAACCACTTTATCGGTATTGATTCCGGTACAAATTCGGTCGAAAAATACCAAATGGGTTCCATTATCCACAATATCCTGAAAATGGGAAAATTCTTCAGTTGCTTTGGATTGCGATGCAAGAATTCCACGGACTTGTGCATCGAGAAGGGTTTCCACGCTTTTCACCTCTCGCTCGTAATTTTCGTTGGAGTGGCAAATAATCAGGTTATAATTTCCTTTTTCGGCTTCTTCTTGAATTCCGGCAAGGACGGTGGAAAAGAAATAATGTATAATTTCGGGGACAATAACCCCGATGGTTTTGTTTTGACTAGTGCGCAACTGAAGCGCCAACGTGTTGGGTTTATATTTATACTTCTTAGCAGTTTGTTGCACCAGCGTTTTTGTTTCTTTGCTAATGGCCGGATGATTTCGAAGCGCACGGGATACAGTAGATGGTGATAATTTTAACTCCCTGGCAATATCTTTCAGGGTAATTTGTCGCCTGTCCATTTTATTAAGATTTAAATATCTTTCAAATATATGAAAAAAAGAGACTTAAACAACAAAATCTATAAAATTTTTCTAACTTAATGAAGTTTAGAAATAAGTACTCAAGGTTAGACAATCAGATAATCCGACTTCAATTCACGTCAAAACGAGCGAACAAGTTAGAGCGGCTACGCTTTTTAAGGCTTGGATAGAGTTAACAGCAGTAATGGTATTTAGCCAAAGTTTGAGACAATATAAATTTCGGCTAAAGCCTTTCTGTCAGCTTTTTAGCTCCACGAGTTGAAACCCGTGGCAATTGAAAATATTGATGAATTATTTTTTAAACTTTACTTATGTCAAATATTGCAACAACGCCTCTAGTGCCATATTCAATCCGTCAGGATTTTTGCCTCCGGCAGTAGCAAAGTGCGGTTGTCCGCCACCGCCGCCTTGAATGTGTTTAGCAGCCTCACGCACCATATTTCCGGCATGCAAACCTTTGGCAACTAAATTGTCGCTCAACATAACCGTAAGGTTGGGTTTCCCGTTGGAAATAATTCCGGCAACAAAAAGCATATTTTCGGGAAACTGCCCTTTCAGTTGGAAAGCGATATCTTTGATAACTTCGGGCATACCCATCGGCAACAACACTTTGAAAACGGTTACACCGTTTATCTCTTGTTCATTGGAAATAATATTTTGTTTTAGTTGTTCGGTTTTTTCCTTTACAAATTCCTGAATTTTTTTCTTCATTTCTTCGTTTTCGGAAACTAATTTTTGCAATCCCGACATGATTTCGGGTGCATTGGCTGCCACCATGTTTTTGGCTTCGCGAAGCGTATCCTCCATTTTGTATAGATAATCCTCGCAACCTTTGGCTGTAACCGCCTCAATACGGCGAACGCCGGCAGCTATGGCGCTTTCACTCACAATACGGAAGGTACCGATACGTCCAGTGCTGGAAATATGTGTTCCCCCACAGAGTTCGATGGACGAACCGAAACGAACGGTACGAACATCGTCGCCGTATTTTTCGCCGAAAAGTGCCATAGCACCTTGTGCTTTCGCTTCTTCTATAGGCACGTGACGATTTTCTTCAATGCGCATATCGCTACGGATTTTTTCGGTTACCCGTTTTTCCACTTCGCGGATTTCTTCCGGTGTCATTTTCTGGAAGTGCGAGAAGTCGAATCGCAATACTTCGGGCGAAACGTACGAACCTTTTTGCTCCACGTGAGTACCCAATACTTCGCGAAGCGCTTCATGCATCAAGTGCGTTCCCGTGTGGTTACATTCGGTAGCCGTACGTTTATCGGAGTTGATTTTAGCGATAAAAGCGCTTTCTATATGCTGTGGTAATTTGTTTGTCAAATGAACGGGCAGGTTATTTTCACGTTTAGTGTCGAAGACGTCGGTTTTCTCACCGTTTTCGTCAATCAGCCAGCCGCTGTCACCCACCTGGCCTCCCATTTCTGCATAGAACGGCGATTTGGAAAGCACGATCTGATAAAACTCCTTATTTTTTTGTTTCACCTTGCGGTAACGTAGCACTTGCGTTTCGCTTTCGGTTTCGTCATAACCCACGAATTCCGTTTCCCCGTCACGAACCTTTACCCAATCGCCCGTTTCAACGGCAGCGGCATTGCGTGCACGATCTTTCTGTTTTTGCATTTCGGCATCGAAACCTTTGTGATCAACTGCCATGTCGTGTTCACGAAGAATGAGTTCAGTTAAATCCAACGGAAAACCGAAAGTGTCGTAAAGTTGAAAGGCGATTTCGCCTTCCAATTCGTTTCTGCCTGTTCTTTTATGTTCGATAATTTCTCTGTCGAGCAATCGGATTCCGGTTTCGAGCGTTCGTAAGAACGAGTTTTCCTCTTCTTTGATCACTTTTTCGAGCAATGTTTTTTGTGCTTCCAGTTCAGGATAAGCATCGCCCATTACTTTGATAAGCGAAGACACAAGCCTGTACATAAATGCTTCGTGCATTCCGAGGAACGTATAGCCGTAACGAATGGCACGGCGCAAAATGCGGCGGATAACATATCCGGCCTTGGCATTCGATGGCAATTGCCCGTCGGTAATGGAAAAAGCGATGGTACGTACGTGGTCGGCAATCACGCGCATAGCGACGTCTTTTTTAGCATCTTTGCCATATTTTGCACCCGTAATTTCTCCGATTTTAGCAATAATCGGCTGAAAAACATCGGTATCATAGTTCGAAGTTTTTCCCTGAACAGCCATACACAAACGTTCGAACCCCATTCCCGTGTCAATTACTTTAGCGGGAAGCGGATCCAGTGATCCATCCGCTTTTCGGTTGTATTGCATAAATACCAGATTCCAAATTTCAATCACCTGCGGATGGTTTTGATTTACGAGCGAAAGTCCGTCAACTTTACCACGTTCCTCATCCGAACGGATATCAATATGGATTTCGGAACAAGGGCCACACGGACCTGTATCACCCATTTCCCAGAAATTATCGTCTTTATTTCCGTTGATAATGCGCTCTTTGGAAAGATATTTCTCCCAATATCCGGCAGCTTCGTTGTCGCGTTCAAGATTTTCATCGGGACTTCCTTCAAAAACTGTTGCATATAAACGGTCTGCTTCCAGTTTCAATACATCGGTAAGGTATTCCCACGCCCAAGCGATGGCTTCTTTTTTAAAGTAATCGCCAAACGACCAGTTGCCCAGCATCTCGAACATGGTGTGATGGTAGGTATCGTGTCCCACCTCTTCCAAATCGTTATGTTTACCGCTCACGCGCAAACATTTTTGCGAATCCGCAACTCGTGGATGCTTGATGGGAGCATTTCCCAAAATTATATCTTTAAACTGATTCATACCGGCATTGGTAAACATCAGCGTGGGATCATCTTTAATCACCATCGGAGCCGAAGACACAATCTGATGGTCTTTTGATGCAAAAAAATCTTTAAACGATTGGCGAATTTCTTTTGAAGTCATCATAAAAAAATGCAGTTTTATTGTTCAAGGTTCAAAGTTCAAAGTCTTTGTCCCTTATTCTTCACTCTTTGTTTTTTATTTTCAGGTTGCAAAGATACTATTTTCTTGCGGTTTATAGAAAAGGAAAGAGATTTTTGCACTTTAAATCGAGTAGGCAGGGATTACTCCCCCACCCTCTCACACCACCATGCATGCTCGCGCACACGACGGTTTCGGTTGATGGTTTAACCTTCTCGACTAAGGTTCGCAGTAAGTTTTCGCTTGTCAATCGCTAATGCTTCCTATTAACCCAACATATACAGGGACTTGCACCCTACTATCTCAATATCATACCCGACATACTAAATATGCTGTTTTTTATTAAAAATCAGCAAGTTGATTTAACTTGCGAAAGTCGAGTTATTTTATGTTATTATTAGCCGCAAATGACACAGATGAACATGAATTTAAAATTGACAAAGTCAATCTCATTGGAATTTTATTCGTGTTATTGGTGGCAAAGTAAATTACATTCTGCACTTACTGTTTTTTATTCGTTTACAAAATAAATATCTCCAACCGTTTCTACAAGAACTTGCAGCACTTTTCCGACAGCTATCGAATTCGCGTCCGGCTGTTTGCTTCCAATCGAAACCAGCACTTTCCCAGCTTCAACGATCGGTACGTTCTCATTATTTCGTGCTGCAAACTGATATGGTTTCAACGTGAATTCCACCGTCTGCGTTTCACCTTTTTTCAAATGTATTCGTTTGAATCCCTGCAAGGCACGAATAGGTTTCTGCAATTTACTATCGGGCAGCGATACGTAAAGCTGCACCACATCATCGCCATCCATGTTTCCGGTATTGGTTACATCCACAGAAACAGTTATGTTTTCTCCGGTTTTCACAGATGAAGGAATGTTTTTTACTTTATATTCAAACGTAGTAAAGCTTAATCCGTATCCGAATTCGTACAAGGGTTGACCCTCAAAATAACGGTACGTTTTGCCTTTCATGTCGTAATTGTCAAAAGCCGGGATCTGATTGATATCTTTGTAAAAAGTAACCGGAAGACGGCCTGCAGGGTTGTAATCGCCAAAAATGACATCGGCAATCGCCGTTCCACCAGACTGCCCTGGATACCATGCTTCTATGATGGATGGAATATTTTCTGCTTCCCAGTTAAAAGCAACAGCACTTCCGTTGAGAAGTACCAAAACAGTAGGTTTACCAAGCTTTTGAATTTCTTTCATCAATTCGGTTTGAACAGCGGGTAGTTTGATATCGAGACGGTCTCCTCCGGAAAAACCCTCTACGTTAACTTTCATTTCTTCGCCTTCCAATAAAGGACTCAATCCCATGCACAGAATTACCACATCGGAATTTTTTGCCAAATCGATAGCTTCTTGCTTCAAATTCGGATTTGGCACATCCCAAAATATTTTCACGTGCGCATATTCCGTTTTATCCTGAACGTACTCCACTTCTATTTCGTAGGGTTTTCCGGCTTCGAACTGTAAATACTCATAGCTTTTCCGGGCATGATGTTTGTCTCTTCCTTGCGTTACAACTTTACCGTCAATCAATAATTTGTATCCGGTAAAAGCCTCGCTACCAATGGCATATTCTCCCGCAACCGGCGGAACAAGAACACCTTTCCAACGAATGGAGAATTCTTCCTGATTCAAATCTTCGAAAGGCGCTTTATTCCACCATACGAAATCGATATTATTGTCAACTTGTATGTGTTTAGCTGTTCCTTCGAATTTGTTATTATCAAAATATTCGGCATTTAACCCTTTCGTTTGAAGCGACTTGTCGGTATAAAAATAATCAGCCGGAATAACGGTAAAAAAGGGAAGTTTCTCAGCCAAAGCGCATCCCTGCGCAAAAGTAACTTCTGCGTTCGGTAATTTTTCGATAATCCCTTTCAATGGCGTGATCTCCTTCGACGGATATCCATTATAATTGCCCAGCAGAACTTCGCTGTCGTCGGCATTTGGACCGATAACGGCAACTTTTTTAACATATTTGCTGAAAGGGAGCAAATTTCCCTGATTTTTCAACAGCACTATTGATTTCCGTGCTGTTTGCAGCGCAAGCAACCGATGGTTTTCGTTATCCACTACATCGATGGGAATTTGTGCATATTTTACTTCATTATCGGGATCGAACATACCCAGTTTGAATCGTGCAAGCAGCAACCGTTTTACAGAGACATCCAGTTCTGCTTCTGCAATTAAGTTCTGTTTAACAGCATCGATCAATCCTTTGGCATACGTATCACCGCAGTTCAGATCGGTTCCGGCCTGAACCGCTTTCGCAGAGGCTTCTGCAGGAGTGTTGACGATATGGTGGGCGTTTCCTCTGTAAAAATCGCTGATAGCACCGCAATCCGAAACAATATACCCTTCGAATCCCCATTTGTTTCTCAACAAATCTTCCAGATATTTATCGCCGCAACACGGTTCACCACGCAACCGATTGTATGCGCACATAACGGAATAAGCTCCCGCTTCCTGCACAGAACGTCTGAAATGAGGCAAGTATGTTTCAGCCAAATCATAATCCGAAGGATACACATCGAACGAGTGCCGGGTAGATTCGGGACCACTGTGCACAGCAAAATGTTTGGCAGTTGCTACCAGTTTCAGGTACTTTGAATCGTCGCCCTGCAATCCTTTTATGAAAGGGATCGCCAGCTCTGCCGTTAGGAACGGATCTTCTCCGTATGTTTCCATGCCTCTTCCCCATCGCGGATCGCGAAAAATATTGATGTTCGGTGTCCAAAAAGTTAGTCCCTGATAAATACCCCGTTTACCCTGCGAAACGTAATTGTGGTGTTTGGCTCGCGCTTCATCTGAGATGGCCGTGGCTATGTCAAACATTTGCTTACTGTCCCACATGGCCGCCATACCGATAGCTTGCGGAAAAACCGTTGCCAAACCGGAACGCCCAACTCCGTGCAAACATTCATTCCACCAGTTATATGCAGGTATTCCCAAACGATCAATGGCAGGTGAGTCATATCGCATCAGGTCTGCCTTTTCTTCCAAGGTTAATTGTGAAAGCAGGTTGTCGGCTCTTTCTTCGAAAGAGAGTTTTGTGTTTAAATAAACAGGCTTTTCTTGACAAGAAGAAACTAATAAGATAAACACAAAAAATAAGATTTTTATTTGCTTCATAGTTTTCAAATTAATATAAGAAAATTTATATTACAGTAATTGATATAGCAGCATCACTTAAATTATCGGATACTGCTTTTAATTGAATCTTTCCTTTTTACTATTGTTCTGTACCACAACAAGGCATTTTCCGTAAAATGCTTTACGCTTATTGTCTTTAAAGCGTTCCATACTTGTCGGACTGCCATTATCAACACCGACAATACTACCGTTTCCGTCTATTTCAAATAGAATTAAATTTTCGGCATTCGGACATAGATTTCCGTTTATCCACACATCGGAATTCATGTAAACACCATTGAAATCGATAAACACTTTTTTGTCTTTTTGGTTTTTATCCAGTTCGAATGTTTTCCGGTACCATCCGATGCCTCCGGGAAGAGCGCCCCCGTTGCTTCCCGATGGATTATTCGCGCTGAAATCACCTTCAATAGCCCAATCGTGCGGTAACGCAAGTTTTCGCCAGTTGGAATCATCAAAACTTATAGCTTGCGCATCGGCTACATCGCCTAAATGGAAAGTCCATCCATCGTTGAAATCGCTTATTACGCACGGCGATTGCGATTTACATGCGCCAAAACTCAACGCTATTAAACTAATGACAAAAAATAAAGGTGCTGATTTCATCTTTGTATATTTTTTATATCCATGAAGCAGAAAGTATCATTTCCCTATAATTTCACTTCCTGTTTTTCACCCGAATAATTTACCAGTACGCCTTTTGCATCGGGATTGTACGATTTAGGATGTAATTTATCCACCAGCACTATGTTGAACGTGCGTTTCTGCAACATCCCGTCGAAACTGCCCTGACGGACTCCGATGGTCAATGTTTTCGCCGATTCGTCGTACGTAAACGGGATGATACTGAATTTTCCCTTTTCGTAATTGTAATTCACGCCTTCGTCTTCGTAAAGCGTAAACGAACCGTTTCTGCCACCGTACACATATAGTGTAATGTTTTCAGGCTGCTTTTCATCCGTATATTGTATTTCGGGGCCGAAAGGAACAATCGCTCCTTCAGGTACGTAGAGCGGGATTCGGGAATAGGGTGCATCTACTTGCAAGGTTTGTCCGCCGGCGATGTATTTTCCGGTGTAGAAATCGTACCAACCAGAAGTTTTCGGAAAATACACACCGCGATTCGTCACCCCGTATTCGTAAACCGGACAAATCATCAACGAGTTTCCGAACATATACTGGTCGTCAATGCTGTTCACATTCGTGTCGGCACCGAAATCCATTACCAGCGCTCGCATAATAGTATAATCGTTCAGGTAGGTCATTCCGGCAAGCGAATAAATATAGGGTATCAGGCGATAACGTAGTTTATTGTAATACAAAATGGTTTGATACGCAACATGTTTTTCGGGCGCAATGTTGTACGGCTCCCGGAACGGAAATTGGCCGTGTGCACGATATAAAGGCACGAACGTGCCAAACTGATACCAGCGGGCGTTGAGTTCGCGCCATTCTTTCAGATCTTCATTTTCGACACCCGTTTGGTCGAAAATCCTTTGTGCGTTTTCGTATCCCGCTCATCGCAAAATTCAATCCTGCCGAAATTTGTGCTTTCATATCTTCCCAGCGCGTACCGATATCGCCACTCCAAACTGCCGTGGAATAGCGTTGAATACCTGCAAAGCCGGATCGGGTAAGGAGAAACACGCGTTTGTCGGGTTCAACGCCGCGCTGCCCCTGATAAATGGCTTTGGCGTTTTCGAGCGAATAGGCGTTGAAATATTTGGTAGAAGGTCCAAGTGCTGTAGGGCCGCAAAGCGCCTTACGGTAATCCATGTCAGTATTGTCCTGCACGTTGGGCTCGGAAGCATCCATCCACCAGGCATCAAATCCGTAAGGATAGAGTTTGTTTTCCATTTGCTGCCAGAATAATTTTTGTGCACCTTCAGCATATGCATCGTAAAACGAACCAATGTAGCCGGGATAAATCCAATCGCGGATACTGTCTTTCACAGCCTGCTGGTACATCCAACCGTTGCGGTCGAATTCCTTGTAATGTTCGGTGGTGATATAGAATTTCGGCCATACAGAAATCATGATTTTAGCGTTCATCGCGTGCACGGAATCCACCATTCCTTTAGGATCGGGAAAACGTTCAGGATCAAAATCATGGCTTCCCCAAGCGTCAACCGGCCAGTAAGACCAGTCCTGTACGATATTATCAATTCCAATCTGACGTTTACGAAACTCTTCCAAATTTTCCAACAGTTCGTGCTGCGTTTTGTACCGTTCGCGACTTTGCCAGAAACCCATTGCCCATTTGGGCATCACCTGTGATTTTCCGGTGAGCATGCGATAGCCACTGATAACATCGTCCATATTGGAGCCGGCGACGAAATAATAATCGATCTCATTTCCCATCTCGCTCCAAAGTGACAGCTTGTTTTGCTCCTCGGGCGGAACCGGACTTAACGCTTTCAGGGCAATATACGAAGTACCTCCATCGGGTACCCACTCCACTCGCAACGGCATTCTTTCACCCGCTTTCAGATCGATGCCGAATTTATAATAATTGGGATTCCAGGCTGTACGCCAACGTTCTTTTACAACCAAATCATTATTAAAATATACTTTCACATATCCGGCATAATACAGGTAAAAATGATACGTACCGCTTTCGGGTGATTCAATCTCTCCGTTCCAAACCACAGTTGAATTGTTTAAATCGAATTCTTCGGGAAGGTTTTTTATCAGAGATAAAAACTGATAATCCAATGTGGATTCAGTTCTTACTATTGTCTCCGCCGGATTGTCTTTTCGGGTGTAGGTGGCTGTTAATCCACCTTCTTTTCCTTCAATATCATAAAGTTTAAACTTATCCAGTTGCTGATAATCCCGACTATCGCCAAATTTGCTCAGCGAGTAGTTATCCCATAAAATTCCGTAATTTTTGTTTGATACCACAAAAGGCACTGATACTTTGGTGTTGTACTGATACAAGGATTCGTTTTTTCCCTTGTAGTTAAAATCATCGGCCTGATGCTGACCTAAACCGTAAAAAGCCTCATCGTCTGGTGATTCGAATATTTGTTTAATAGTATAGCCTTTAGTTCCTTCCACTTCAATGGGCAAAAACGATTTTCCTCCGCCCCTGTTTTCGGCAAGAATGGTGTTGCCGTTTTTATCTAAAAAAACGATTCCGCCATTCTCTTTACTCACTTTTACATCAATTGAATCGGTGGATAAAACGATAAACGATCCATCATCAACCACTTCAAATTTGTCGGAGAACGACAATTCGGGAATAATCATCAAACTTTTTTCGGAAGAAAAGTTTTTGTCGGCTGTAGCTGTAATGCGAATGATTTTATCATTGACAACCTGCAGCTTTATTTTGTGTGCAGGAGTTAATTCACTTTCTTTAATATTGACAACAAATCCGTCTGCAATTCTCTGATATGAGGCCGAAGAACAACCAGTAAAGCCGAGCAATAAAAATAGCATTGCTAAATAAAAAATACGTCGCATTTTTTTAGTTTAAAGATTTCCTTTGTTTTTGTTATATAGTCTTTTGTTGAATCTGTAAAGACGCGGAGCCCTATAGTCCACATAAAGCTAAAAGTGTGAATAATGCGGGATAAGTATGCCTATTTTTCCCCATGACTATCCCTAAAAATTGTCTTATTGTAGCGCCCAGGCTAAGGCAAAAACCAGTGAAGCTTGCCAATTTATGGCAATTTCATTGTGAGAATAACTTTCTTCCTTATCTATCCAGTCAATGGCCGAATGTCCGCCACCTACTAAATATCCGGGCCATGGTTCGACAATATTATCGGCGCCGCAACGGCGATCGTGTGGATTCATCGGGGGATTCAAACCCAATCCGGTTACATATGAGCGATTATAGTAATTTCTTCCAAATAAATGCGCCACTGTATCATAAGCAGCATTTTTGTATTTTTCGTTCGGTTTCAGTTTGTTGGCAACGAATAAATTAATAGTCAATCGGGCGACTGTGCCGTTGCATCCCCAATAATAACGTTCGAAAGGACGGCAATACACATCTTTGGCTGATTTCGCAACTATCCCGTCAGCCACTTTCAACGTATTTTGGTGCAACTTTTGTTCAATATTTTTATCTTTTCCCTTTCTTTTAGACAACAAATACGAAAAGACTCCCAAGTTAAAAACATTTCCCCAGTCCCAATTTTCATCTACCACAAAATTCATGGCCGAAATCTGTCGCTCAAAATCAGTTAAAAACTCTTTTTCTCCGGTTGCATTCCACATTTCGGCAGCAGCCCACAGTTTATCGTCAGTATCTTTACTCTGATAACCTCCGGTTTGAAAATCTCCCTGAACAAACGGTTTTTCTTCGGGATGCTGTTTTAAGTATCCGTAACTCAAACGAGCAGCACTCAGACATTTTTCCGAAAAGGCTTTGTCATACGGGGCAAAGATTTGAGAAGCCTTAGCAGTAATGGCTACAAAGGAGGCGGTTGCCGCGGAACTCCATTCAGTGAAATATCGTTTTTCCTTATCGAATTCAGGCATAACAAACGGTGAGAAATGGGTGCGTGTAAGTTTGTGAGAAACCCTGCCACTGCCATCGGGATATTGCATTTTTAACACCCAGTTCATTTCCCATTTCAGTTCTTCCAAGAAGTCGGGCAATTCATTCTTCGAATCCGGAATGAATGAAACATGTTGTATGACGGGTTGAAAATGTTCCCATGTCATGAATAATACTCCTAATGTAATACCTGTATTCACGATATATTTTCCATAATCGCCAGCATCGTGCCAGCCTCCAACGCCGTCTCTTTGATGACCTTTATTCCCGATGTAGTCGTCGTACCCGTCTTCGAGGTGGCAAGCGGCGTGCGAAAATATGTTACCGTTGTATTCAGCGTGAACGGCTGTTCCGCACCGCCACAGGTAAAACCCAAGCATTGAAACACGAAACGGATCACGATAAACATCAGTGTTTATTGGGAAATCTATTGATCTTTCACCATCGGGAAGTTCAATATAATACTTCCCCTCTTTCTTTAAATTTGAAAAATCAACAATCCAAACCTGCTGATTGACATCTTTTTGATAGTATGGACCGGTTGTTTTGCCTGAAAACACACTTTTATTTGTTAATGCATCTTTCACCACAAAAGTGGAGCTTATGACAGTTACAGTGGCTTCTTTTTTTTGTTTCGGTAGAAAACCGAGAGAATTCAAATGAATTTTATTGTTCGATTGCTGAGCAAAAAGTAGCGTTCCCATCAAAAGAAAGACAACAGAAAATGTAATTTTTTTCATATCGTTCATCTCTTAAAAATTATCGGTTCTGAAGGGTACCATTGGGAGTTCGCGCGTATTTGCCATATTTCCGATTTGAAAATTCCGGAAACAATATCTTGCAGCTACAGGATTTGGAATATCTTTGTTAGATACAATTATTCTCCGGTTATTTAAGTCAATTTCCACATCGGCAGGAACAAAAACTTTGCCGCTTCCGGCAATTTCAAAGCCTTCGGCTCCGCTCATCCGATTAAAACCTTCATCGGCATGACTGAATGATAAATGGATTTTACCATCTTTTATCTCCATCGATTTATATTCGGGACCGCGGAAAGCGATGTTTTTCATACCGTATGTCTGCGATAAGGCCATATAAGCCAGGCGCTTGCCTACATCGGTTTTGTTTTTTGGATGGATATTTCGGCCTTCGTATTTTTCCACCAAATCGTTGGTAGAGATCATTCCACTGTTTGGAATGATGAATTGTGCCTTGAATTGCGCTTCGCGCAAGTAAGCGCTCGAAGTACCGGTCTCACCGTCTCCGTAAATCCACGGAGCGATTTCGGCATAATAAAACGGCAATTCGCCCAAACCCCAGTCGCTCCGCCATAATTTTACCATGTTGGCAAGACGCTGTGCATATACGTCGTGGCGCCCTACGTTAGATTCGCCCTGATACCAGATGAATCCTTTAATAGTATAATTTGTTAAGGGCTTAATCATAGCATTGTACATCAAAAGCGGCCGGCCCATCGGGTTTAATGCTTCAATCGCTTTCTCGTCCAAATCTATATCGTGATAGGTCTCCAGAATTTCACGACTTGTCCATCCTTCCACTCGGGTTCCGCCCCAACTCGAAACGATAATCCCAACAGGAACATCGAGCACATCGTACAACATTTTTGCAAAATGGTACGCTGTAGCACTGAACCACGCTGAGTTTTCCGGTGTAGATTCTTTCCAGCTTCCGGTTACGGTTTCCTGCGGAGTCATTGCCGCAGTTTTTGGAATTGTAGCGAACCTTATTCCTTTGTTTTTACCTGATAAAGCGATGGTTTCGTTAGCATCTTTAATCGGATTGTTCCAAAAACCATTTAATGGCATTTCCATGTTGCTCTGACCGGATGCCAGCCACACTTCGCCGATAAGTACGTTACTGAGTGTAACAGGCTCTCCATCGGAAATGGTGATGGTGTGTTTTGTAAAACTGCCTGCAGGAGTTTCTAAAATAGCTATCCAATTGCCGCTTTTATCCGATTTAATTTGTGTTTTTTGGTTGCTCCACGAGGGAGTAATCGTGACATTGACATTCGCCTTCGTTTTTCCCCAAATTTTTACTTTTGTGTTCTGCTGAAGAACCATGTTGTCGCTCATTATTTCGGGAAGCATTACTTTCGCAAACGTTGCCGAAACGAGAAACAGTGCGATAAAAAAAGTGGTGAATTTTTTCATTATTTGTTGTTTTAAGTTGTTGTAAATACGATTTTTGAAAAGTGTACAGGATGTTAATCAAAATCTTTCGATTACTTCCAAACACATTCTTCCGTTGTGATAAGGACATTTCCAGATTCCGGCTTTGTCGTCATTGTGGTTAACGGAACCATTGGTGTAGATGCTCCAAAACCATTCGCCGTTCGTGCGATCAATTAGGTTATTATTAATATAATCCCAACAATTCATCGCTATTTGTGACGATTTTTCATCGCCGAAATATTGATAATGATTCAAAAAACCGATAACCGTTTCGCCTTGTACCCACCAATGCCTTTCTTTATCTTCGTGGCCGGTATTAATGTCCTTCTCATACATCATACTCCCGTCTAACTGTAAACCTTCTTCGGATGCTTTTACAATACGAGGAACTATTTTTTTGACCTTTTCCAATACTTCCGCGTCATTGAGTACCAATGCGGCTTCGTATAACAACCACGATGCCTCTATGTCGTGTCCGAAAGAAACAGAACGGCTCTTATCGTTCCAATCGGCATCGAAGAAAAGTCGTAAATGGCCTGTTTGCGTGTCAATTATCTTATCTAAAAAAACCTCAATCAGGTTTTTTAGTTGACTTTTCAGCGAATCGTTTTCCCACACGCGATACAAGTTGCTGTACGGTTCCAAAATATGCAAGTGCGTGTTCATCGTTTTTTGCTCGTTGGCATCCTTTTCACTCAGACGCATATCAGCTATTGGTTGCCAATCCTCTGTAAACGCTTCTAAATAACCGTTTTTTTCGGTATCGAAACTATGTTTTTCAATCAAACGATACAGTTCGATAGCGTGATTCAATGCTTCAGTATCACCGGTAACTCGGTAATATTCGCTTAGTCCGTAAATAGCAAAGCCCTGCGCATAAATTTGTTTTTTTGTCTCAACCGGATTTCCCTTATAGTCAAGCAACCAATAAACTCCCCCGAACTTTTTATCAATAAAATGATCTATAATGTAATTTCTGGCTCTCGTGGCAATAACTAAATAATCGGGATTCTTGTAAATTCTATACGCTGCAGAAAAAGTCCATAAAATTCTCGCATTCAAGACAGAACCTTTATGAGCTTTAGGTATTATTTCATCTTTTCCGGTAATTTGACCGTAAAAACCACCGTTATCCTCATCCGGCATTTTGTTTGACCAAAAGGGTAGTATATTGTCGATCAGTTCTTTTTCGATTTCACTGCGGAATTGTTGAAGTCTATTTTGCATGTTGACGTCTTACGTTGAGTTCTTCGGCAATTTCTTTCACTTTCTTATCAGTCAGCGGATAGAACATCATACCGAAGAAGGCTATTAAACAACAAACTGCCGGAATAAGGCTGATCATGATATGCTCTCCGAAAAGGGTTTGCTGAGTTTGCTCCACAGCATCGGGAGCATATTTGAACAAGGCAAGAATCCAACCGCTGAGCGCTGCACCAAAAGCCCACCCAAGTTTTTGAGACATGGATGAGGAAGAGAATATTAAACCCGTGGCGCGACGTCCTGTTTGTAGTTCCTGATGATCAACGATATCCGCAAACATCGACCACAACAAGGGGAGGACGTATCCCGCGAAAACCGAGATCGCGAACTGGAAAATTAAAATCCAAACGATGTTGTTAGGAATAAAATAAAACCCTGTACTCAATATCCCTGCAAACAGAATAGCCAGCATATAGGTTTTCTTCTTTCCGTATTTTGCCGATATCGAAGGTGCGGCCATCACTCCGATTAAATTGGCTGCCTGTCCCACCAGAAAATAAATTGTTGTCATATCCCAATTGGTTCCGGGCATGCGGTAATTTACTTTCACAAAATCGCGGAAGAAATAAATGGCCACACTATCGCGAATGGCATTGAAAAGCAAAGCTGCCAATCCGGTAGCGACTAAAATCCACCACGGGACATTATGTAACAAATCCTTTAAATCTTGTTTTACGGATACATTTTTTTCGGTTTCGATTTGTGTCACTCTTTCTTTTGTCCACCTGAAACACAACAAGAACAGAATTACGCAGAGAATGCCTATGGCTCCCACGCCCATCACCCATCCTACAGGAGATGTGCTGACGGAAGATTCTGTGGCTTGCGCCGTTTGAGTAACACTTCCGGAATCAAATGTTTTGGCAAAGAAATCGATCAGCGGTTGCAGAAGCATGAATGTCACAAAACTTCCGATAAACGCAAAAGACATGCGGTACGAAGCAAGCGAATTTCTTTCAATAGGATCTGGTGAAATTACTCCCAGCAGGGAAGCATACGGCACGTTGATTAACGAATATACGATCATCATCAACGAATAAGTGACGTAAGCATATATTAGTTTGCCTGTTTGCCCGAAATCGGGAACGAAAAAAGTTATTATCCCCATCACCGCAAACGGTACGGCAAACCACAGCAGGTAAGGGCGGTATTTCCCCCACCGTGTACAGGTACGGTCACTGACAATTCCCACAAAAACATCAAAAAACGAGTCCCATAACCGGGCTACCAGAAACATAGTTCCGGCAGCGGCGGCTGTTATGCCGAAAACATCGGTGTAAAAGAACAGCGAATACATTCCGAAGATTTTCCAAAACATCGATGAGGCGGCATCTCCGAAACCGTATCCTATTTTTTCTTTCAGTGTTATCATATTTTAGAACAAAGAACAATGTACAAAGACAAAAATAAATAAGAAAAACTTATTTATTAGTCGATCAGACCTAATATTTTTAGGTTATTGTCGATCATTTTTTTTAATGTTTTAACCGAGGCGGTTGTTGTCAATCCGTCTTCGGGCGTGTTTAAACAATAGTCCACCAACCGATCGACGGTCGAAGTAGCCACATGCATCCGTGTGTCTGACGACGCATAATAGATAAATACTTTGCCGTCATCATCCACAATCCAGCCATTTGAGAAAAGCACATTCGACACATCGCCTACGCGTTCGTCGCCTTCAGGAGCCATAAAATAACCTCCCGGAGCTGCGATCAATTCGGATGGATCTTCCAGCGATGTCATGTAAAGGTATAGCACGTATCTTAATCCTGCAGCGCAGGCACGCACTCCGTGAGCGAGGTGCAACCATCCTTTTACGGTTTTTATTGGAGCAGGGCCTTCACCGTTTTTTACTTCTTTTATGGTATGATAATACCGGTAATCGATGATTTTTTCCTCTCCAATTTCTGCATTTGCCATATCATCTACCAACGCCCAGCCAATTCCCGAACCGTTTCCTGCAGTGATAAATCCATCCTGCGGACGAGTGTAAAGAGCATATTTCCCGTTCACGAATTCCGGATGAAGCACAACGTTGCGCTGCTGGCTTTTCGATTTTAAATCGGGCAAGCGTTCCCAGTTTATTAAATTCTTTGTTCTGGCGATTCCGGCCGCGGCAGTGGCTTTTGAAAGATCGCCTTTTTCGGCGGTTTTATCGAAACGTTCCGCACAAAATATCCCGTATATCCATCCATCCTCGTGAGACGTAAGTCTCATATCGTAGATATTTGTCGCAGGATCATCATTATCCGGCATGGTTATAGGATAATCCCAAAACCGGAAATTATCAATTCCGTTAGGACTTTCCGCTATGGCGAAAAAAGATTTACGGTCAACACCTTCCACTCTCGCCACTAACAAGTATTTATCATTCCATTTTATGGCTCCCGAATTCATCACCGCATTCATTCCTATACGTTCCATCAGGAACGAATTTAAATCGTATCTCCAATGAATGGGCGTATGTGCTGCTGTAAGAACCGGAAATTTATACCGTTGAAACCACCCGTTTGTGTTATCGGTGGGCTTATTCTTTCTTTTAAGCAGAATTTCCTGTTCTTCCAGCAGTTTTTTTATGTCCCGTAAGTGTTGTTTCATATTTTTGTCTGTGTGTCAATTATATAAATTTCTAATGTCATTGCAAAAGAGTGTTTTGGGATTTTCGTAAAACTTTACGAAATCATTCGCCGAAACTTGTTCGGGGTATGGTGCGTAATAGTGATTAGGTATATCGTGTGCGTTTCTCCAAACCAACACGTAACTCACAGGATACCTATCCAACACAGAAAAAAGAACCTTCGTCCACCAATCGGCGATGGGAATGGATTCCAACCCTGTTTCGGTCAAGGCGATGGGTTTATTTCTTTTCTTACCTTCTTCCGCCATAAACGCCAAAATCGTATTCAGCGAATGCTGATAAGCTTCAATACCTTCAACATTGTTCCTGTGATAACAGTCAAACCCCAGGACATCCACGTACTCGTCGCCCGGATATCGTTCCATGTATATTTCGCCGGGACCCTGGCTGTCGGGAGAATAAGCGTAAAGGAGGTTATCGACTCCTTGCTCGGCAAGATAATCGTGTGTCATTATCCATAATTGTTTGTATTCATCGGCAGTACAAAGATCTTTTCCCCACCAAAACCAGCTTCCGGTGTGCTCGTGCCAGGGGCGGAACAAAACAGGAACCTTTATACCGTTTTCGGTTGTAAGAGAGTTGAAAAAATTGGCGACAATATCCAACCAGCCGAGAAATTTCTCGTGTTGTTCACCGTTTGGTAGAATAGAAGCAACAACACCTTTTGTTTTAACATCCCACGAATTTCCACCGGTAAGCGGATTATCCAAATGCCAACTAACAGTTGACATCCCGCCGCGGTTGTATTGATTGATGATTTCTTGACGAATTCGGTCGAACCACACATTGTCGAGACTTCTGTCGCCGCTTAATTCAATATGCCCGATATCGAAACCCATCGCTGCAGGATAATCGCCCACGACGCTTTTCACATCCGAGCGGGCAGAATCTCCGTTCCAACCGATTCCGTAAAGCGGATCGTCCTGATGGCCGAACATAAAACCTTTTTGAGAAATCAATTTCAGGTTTTTAAGTAGATTCTGAGTCTCTGCAGTTTTATTGTCTAATGTCGGTTCGTTTAAGTTATTGCTCTCTTTCTGTTTTGAGGTACAAGTAATTAAGAAAAGAGAAAGAAGTAGTGAAGTGAAGAAAAATAGTTTATTCATAGTGTTTATTTTAAACTTGGCATCTGGTCGCGGGTAATTACGTTCACATTATTCATTACCGTTTTCCAGTATGCAGCTCCGTTTTGTTTGTTGTCGCGGGTAAAATCGCCATACCAGGGCATAAACCATAACCATGTATCACCTTTTTCAAACATTAAGCCGGGATCTGGGATTCCTCCGCATTCGGAAAGAGCAATCATCTTTTTACCCGCAACAATTGTTTTTACTTTATTGAATTCCGTCAATTGAGAATCATGGATGTTTGTTTCGGGATACAAGTCCCTGCCAACCAAATCCACATAGGCATCGCCCGGATACCAGTCGAAGTCATTTCCCTGCGATGTCCACACCCATATTAAATTGTTCAGTTTGTGGTAATTTGTCATTCTTTCGAACATCAATTTCCACAATGTCTTGCACGGTTCCGGCCCTTTTGCTCCCCACCAGAACCATCCCGTTCCGCCAACGTACGAATTAGTATTTCCGGCAGCTTCATGCAACGGACGCCAGATTACAGGAATATTTTTGTTTTGGAGCAATTTCAAATAACCCGAAATAATGTCGATGTCTTTGATCATCAATTTATATTCCGGAGAGTTCGGATCATTTATTTTGCTGATATCAAAACTGGTGTCTTTTGTATAAAAAGCAAATTCTGTAGGATTGCTCACTTTCATATCCTTAGGAACACACCAATGCCACATGGCCGAAACAATTCCGTTGTTTCTCCACCATTTTTCGACAACCTCCGTGTTTTCGTAATTAATCCAATCAGCAGGGGAATAAATGTGATGAATGAAATCGAAACAATTCAGTGCCGGATACTTGCCTGTCTGAGCATGTACCCAATCTGCTTCTTCGATGTTCCAACTTACATTTGCCATTGTACCGGAAATGACCTTTTGTCCGTAAGTTTCCTTTAAAAACTGGAAAAGCTTTTGAACTTCAGGCGATGAATTTGGCGTAATCAACTCAGATGCGTGAGCAACAATCTTTTTTGTTGAAAACAAAATTCTGATATCCGCTTTCAAAGTTGCATTGTTAGTGTTGCTAATCGCTTCTTTCAGAATCAGTAATTCATATTGTGTGGCAGGTTGAAGCATTACGGTGATGATGACTGTATTAACAGAAACATCAACTTTCTCGACCGATTTATCGTTCAACTTTATGGCAGAGGCATTCGCAATTTTTATCGACTGATTGAAAATCAGTTCTATTTTCTGTATCCCATTTGCAATTTCAACTGCACCATTAAACGGAACAGAAGAAGCAAGTTCAGGAGCAATCTGCTCCTGTGTAATTTCTTTTTTACTACAACAGGTTGCCAATAAAATGCAACAAACCATAAATAGAAGATTTCTCATTTTTTTGTTATGCTAAAAAAGATGTATGCAATTGGCAATATCAATTACACACATCTCTTTTAATTTACAATAAATTACATTGGATCAATACGTAAATTATCGAAGCAAACACCTTTAGGAACTGTTCCAAACAGGCCGTTAGTACCAGATTTAAAATCTAAAAATCCCTGTTTATTCCACTTGGTGAACGGTACTCTGATTGTTACCCATTCGCCATCGGTTGTTTTGGGGACCAGATTGTCTCCGAACCAATAATCCCATTTATCGCCAAATATAAACTGCATACCTTTAACACCGGTACCATCCACATCAGAAGGAATCAGAACATCAAATTTAATTATATAATTTTCTGCATCGGCAACGCTCCATGGCCAGGTTGCAGTAATATTCCCCTGATGATTACAGTTCATCACCCAGTTGTTGTTGAGATTTCCGGTAACGCGCAAGAATGTATTTCCTGTTTCGGCATCTTTGGCGATCTCGGTATTTCCTCCCCAGCCATTATCCCAGTTACCGTTATGGCCACCGTGTTCCTCATAATCGAGCAAAATAATGGTATTAGGTGTAATTGGATCCACCTTACTGGTTTCGCCAGGAGTTTCAATAACTTCAATGGATATGATTGTCGTGGTAAGTATAGTACCTGACAGAGTTACTATTTTCAGAACGCCATCACCATTAATAGTTCCGGGAGGAACTACAACTATAATTTCGGTATCTGATTTACGCTTGAAATGCAAGGCATCCACCACTATATCATCGGGGAAGATAACTTGCTGAACTTCCAATAGGTTTTCTCCTTTTATGGTAACTTCTTCACCTGTTTTTACTGCAGTGGGAAACACAACAGAAAATGTAGGCGTTACAGCTTTTATTTCGTTAGGTGATTTATACTCTTTTCCCCCGGCTCTTAAAATTACAAATCCGTTCTTCAGGCCCGAAGGAGCAACCACTGAAAGCTGATTAAAGCCTGTCCTTTCGAAATCTTTTATTGTGATGTTATCAGGAAGAACAATTTCCGTTACATCTTTAAAATTACTTCCAACAATATAAATAGTTTGCCCAGTAACCACCTTTTCAGGATATATCATCTTTATGTAAGTCTCGGTAACATCTGCCGCTTGATCCGACGTAGTATCACAAGCAGGAAAAGAGACCAACATAATCAAAAAAATGAATGTTAATTGTATTTTCATATCATTATGGTTTTACCAACCCGGATTCTGCACGAGTTTATTGTTTTTCTGAATTTCTGTAAATGGTATCGGAAAGAAATAATATTTGTCTTCCCAGCCTCTGGCGCGTTGTCCTCTGGTAAGGATAATTCCGTCAGACGATTTGGTTAAGTTAGCGGTCTTTACTGTTGCAAAGAACTCGTTTCCTTTTTTCCAACGTCTCACATCCCAAAAACGATGATCTTCAAACGCCAGTTCAATCATTCTTTCACGCATGTATTTATTCATAAAACTTGGATCATTTCCCTGAAAATTAGGCATTTTTACATCAGAACGTGCGCGTACTGTGCTAATCGCTTTATTTGCAGTTAATCCAAAATCACCTTCGTCATCGGCTCTGCCTGTTACATGGTAAATTGCTTCGGCATAATTCAAATAAAATTCGCTAAGGCGATAAAGAACAAAATTATGCCGTTTTGGCGATGGGTTATTGGTGGAAATATTGGCGTTCGGATCGCACAACTTTCTAAGGTAATAACCGGTTTGTGTAGCTCCATAGATGGGTGAAGCATTTGCACCTCCTTCAAAGGTTTCAATTGCTTTTCCTGTGTAAGCCGGCCAAACATCGCCGTTTTTTACAACGGTCATTGCAAATCGGGGATCTAAATCGGCATAGGGATTAGAGGTTGATAGATTAATTGTATTTCCTGTCCATACCTCACCAAAGGTTTTGCCTTTGTTGTTCCCGGCTTTATATTCATAAGCATCCACCAGACTTTGCGTTGGGCAATTACCCGATTGTCCGTTTTCGACACCTATGGGGAAATTGAATTTTTCTACCGAATTCATCTTCCAATCTTGTGGGGTTCCGGTTCCTCTAATCCAGATCATTTCTTTGTTCGCATAACTACTCTCACCCGATAATTCTGCATATTTCCCCATTTGCACACCTGTAACCGGAGCAAAATCTATTACATCTTTGTTCGCTTTTGCTGCTGCAAACCACAAAGTTTTATCCCCGCTTGAATTGAAAAGCGGACTTGCCTGATAAAGCAACGTTCTGGCTTTCAACGCTAAGACAGTAATACGATTTATTCTATTTATATCCTGATTAGGCTCATCTTCGTATGTTATAGGAAGTTTATCTGCGATGGCATCGCATTCATCAATGATAAACTTAAACACTTCTTTCGCGGGTGTTCTTGTCATAACATTAGCTTCTGCATTTGTGAGCACTTTGGTCACGAGAGGCACATCTCCATATGTTCTCACAAGTTCGAAATAAAAGTATGCTCTTAAAAATCGAACTTGAAATTCATACAACTCAAATTGCTTTTTAAGATCTTCGTAAGGGCTGACTGTAACATTATAACGATATTCCTCCAGTGAAAGATAAATTTTATCCAACTCCTCTAAAAAGTTATTGGCTTGAGCTATGCCGGAATAGTTATTCGTCCAGATTTGGTCGAAAGGATTTATCGGACTCCAACCACCGTTGTAGAATTTATGAATATCTGAGATGGAAATAGCATAATCCGATTCGTCCGTGGCTGAAGCTTTCATGGCTCCGTTGTATTGCCCCAGATCGTAACGTACATGCGCGTACACATTGGAAACCAATCCCGAGACGTAGGAAGGCATACTGTACACCCATTCTTTATCATTGGTTTGCACCTCCGAAAAATTGAGGTCAACGCAACCTACCGTTATTGGTAATGTTATTGCGGATAAAGATATTATATGTTTTAATTTCATAATGTAGAATTTTTTACTTAAAAAATAATCGATGCTCCAACACTAATACCAGGTAAAGTAGGATATCCTCCCCACGTATTTTCCGGATCGATATTTGCCGGTAAATTATGAATGGACAAAAGATTTTCGCCTTTTACATACAGTTTTAGATCATTCATTTTCATACTTTCCAAAAGGCTTGCCGGAAATTTGTAATAAACTTCACAGTTGCGTAGTTTAAAGAAAGAAGCATCGGTATACCACACCGAACTGGGACGATAGTTATTTGGGCTTGCCAAAGAAGTCAAACGGGGATAAAGAGCATTTCCGTTATCCTGCCCCGGACGCCAGCTGTTTTCGAAATAATAGGTTGAAAGATTTGAGTTATTGATCAATGGATTAAACACTCCTTGCGTATTTAAGTAATGAGTATAATTTTCAGTCCCTTGAAACAAAACGTTAAATCCAACACCTTTGTATTCGAGCCCCAAATTAAAGGCATAATTAATTTGAGGCGATCCCGTGTAACCCATTGCTACAACGTCGTTCTCATTAATGCGTCCGTCATCGTTTTGATCTTTATATTTGATGTCGCCCGGCCTTACTCTATCAAATTCTTGTATCGGACTGTTGGCAATATCAGCTTCATCTTTGAAAAATCCGATGGCTTCCAATCCAAAAGGTTGCCCTACAGGTAACCCGATACGCGACAGATACGGATACGCCTGCGGCGCTTCAACCATATCAACAATTTTATTGGTTCCGTATGTAAACAAAGCGCCTGAATTCACTATAAAATCGTTGAATGATTTCTGAAACGTTAACCCGACTTCCAGTCCTTTGCTATCCACAATACCTTTGTTTACATAAGAAGAGGGAATGCCCACGATAGCGGAGTTTAATTCGCCTGCTGACTGTAGTATATTATCACGTCGCTGATAATATCCTTCCAGTGTAAGTTCAAGGCTGTTCCAAAATTGCATATCCAAACCCAGATTAAATTTATTGGCACGTTCAAGGGCAAAGTCTTTAGTCGGGAAATAACTCAAGAAATTTCCCCACGATTCGCGATAGGCCTTTCCGAAAATAAACCATCCGGCGCTTGAACCATAGTCTTCGAGACTTAATCCAACTCGGGGGACATAATCACTGTGCAAAATACCCGCTGAAACACGTAATTTCATCAAGTTGATGGTTTCGTTTTCTTTCAGAAAATCTTCATTCGATAATACCCAACCCAATGAAAGCGTGGGAGAAAACGCATATTTCTGTGGCCACGAACGATTAGAACCGGAACCTACCAATGACAGATCGGCTATGTACCTGCTGTCATAATCATAATGCCCATATAGAGCAAGATTCGCACGATTAAAGGTATTATATCTTCCGCTAAGTACAACTCCGCTTGTAGTATAAATAAGCGATGCTGCCACGTTATGGGCATCGATTTGTTTTGTGTAATCGATATTAGCCTGGAAATTGGAGCTCCTCCATTGACTATTCAGCCACCTCCCAAATTCAAGGTTGCTCGCTTTGTTGCCTCCAATGAATGTAACGGAATCTGTTACCTGGCCGTTATTTCCAAATGTATATCTCGTATTTCCGTATTCGAAAGCCCTTTTCTTTTCTTCCACAATTTCAGACCGATTGTCGTAACCAACACGAACGGATGCACTTAAACCTTCGAGTATGGCATCTAAGTTCTGTACCATTTTTGCATCGGCAAATAAAGCACGTTCGTGCGTTTTATTGTGGCCGGTGGCTTTGATTCGGGCAATTATATTACTTGCGCCATAGGCGGTTGTTCCGCCCCATGTTTTGCCATCAGACATCATTACCGGATATGCCGATGCCGGTGTATTATAAATGAAACGCATGATATCGTTCGCAGCAATCCCGTTGGGACGGTTTGTTTCCACAAAATACCCCATTATGTTTACATACATTTTTGTAGTGGGAGTCAGATTGAAATCGATATTCGTACGGATATTACCTTTTGAATACTTCAATTGGGTGGAATATCCTTCATTTACTTCCGTTCCATTGAGCAATCCGTTTGCACTCACAAAATTGAACAACGTCAGATATTTCAACCGATCGTTTCCACCGGAAATACTCAATGTTGCCTGATTTTCAAAAGCTGAGTTAAGTAAAGCTTCTTTTTTCCAGTCAACGTTCGGATAAATCCGCGGATAGGTGCCGTTTTTAAATGCATCCAACTCGTAATTATTATAAGCGGGAGTTAAACCATCCTGCAATCTCGCTTCGTTCAGTGCTAAAGCATAGTTATGAGCATTAACAAATTCGGTTGTAGCCGGAGCAGATTGAAATTTGTGATCGTAGCGGACATTTATAGAAAGTTCATTACTTTCGGAACGTTTTGTTTTTACCAAAATAGCTCCGTTCACCCCCCGATATCCATATAAAGCAACAGCCGCAGCATCTTTCAGTATCGTTACAGACTCTACTTCATCAACCGGTAAACGGTCTATCGGACGTTCCAATCCATCTACAAGGATCAGAACGTCATTTTCAGTGGATGTTTGCGTTCCTCTTATACTGAAATAACCTCCGTAACCCGGATCACCGGAAAAACCTGCACCTTTTAATGCAGTTAGCCCCAATAGCCTACCGTAAAGAGCGTCCTGTAACGTTATTGCAGCAGTTTTTTGCAAATCCTGAGCCGTGATAATAAAAGTAGATGCAGTTGATTTCTCTTTCGCCTGAGGTATTCCCAAACCTAAATCAACTAAATCCTCATTTGTCTGAGCCAAACTTAAGAATGACAAGGCCATAAAGCAACTCAAACATAAACAGGCTATTTTATCTCTATTTAATATATTCTTATTCATAGGTTTATTCTTTTAAAAAGTAAACATGCTTTATTACCAACCCGGATTTTGAGTCAAACCATAATCTTTGTTGATTTCAGGAATTGGCAAAGCCTGCAAATACCATTTTGGGGTAAAGAATCCCGGCTTCCACCATGCTCTTGCACCATCGGTATATACATAGGTTTCATATCTAAACGCTGTTGGATACGGTTCACCTTCTTTTAACTTTCCCCCGCCGTCTTTACGATAAATTTTTATTCCGTGGAGCGGATTTGTAAATTTATCAGCCAGTTTTCTACGAACCATATCTGAAAAACGATTTTCTTCGAATCCAAGCTCAATGGCACGCTCTCGCAAAATTTCATTAACAAGATTTTCTTTATTGGTCGTTAGATTCAATGTTGGATTCATTACGGCAATTTTGCCAAGACCAACACGTGCTCTCACTTTATCAACTTCATCGCATGCTTTTGTTAAATTACCTGTTTCAGCTAATGCTTCAGCGTAGATTAAATGCATTTCACCCATTCGTAAAATTGAATATTGAACCGGATCAACACCTAAATTCCAAAAATCCAAACACCATTTAAACGGGCCAAGGCCGTTACCCATCATCGGACTGTAATACCATCCCATAGCATCTTCTACGTTTCCTCCTTGCCAAACCTCAATTTGAGTATAGTTTTGCCACCTGCGACCCTTTTTAGGTGTGAGCAATGTTTCGTACATACGAGGATCTCTGTTTTCAAAAATATCTATGTTGTTAGGATTGTTGGTGTTATAAACATTCATTCCGGTAAAGTTTCGGCCGTCGGCCATCGGAAACATTTCCATAAATTCAACTGTAGGACAATAGGCACCCTGGTGCATTACATTGATTGGTTGCTGATCACCCCATTCGTCGGTGTAAGTACGGGTATGCACTTCAATTATCTTTTCGCTGTTTCCTCTGGTCCAGTATGCCTGACGAAAAGCAGCCATGTAATTAGCTTCGGTAGTACCGGTAGGCTGAATTAAAGCATAAGGATTTCCGTTGGAAACATTTTGTGTGAAAAAGTCTTCACAAGCCTGCAAACAACGTTGCCATAATTCGGCCTTGTAACCACCGTACCATACATGAAGACTATCTACTGCAATTTGAGGTTCTTCCCTGGAGTAAGGTTCACTGTTATTGAATAAAGGACTTGCAGCATAAAGTAATACTTTTGCCTTGAAACCAAGTGCCGAACCTTTAGTTAACCTACCTGCCCACTGACTAATTTCGGCCTGTGGTATACTAAAGGGTAAAGAAGGAGTTGCAACAGCCTCATCAAGCAATTTTACCATAAAGTCAACTGTTTTTTCAACAGAAGCGCGAGGTGCATTATATTCTTCCGTAGGAAGATATGCGTGATCGATAATCGGAAGGCCTCCAACGTGTCTGAACAACGAATAATAAAACGTAGCGATCAAAATCTTTGCCTCAGCCTGCAAACGCGCTTTTTCATCGGCAGACATATCGGGAACTTTCTCAACGTTTTCGATAAAATTCCAACAGTTACGAATCGGACTCCAAATTTTAGTATAGTCCATACGGCTTCTTTCCCAGCCCGATGCCCAAGAAGCATTGTAATTGCCCGGATACCATAACTCTTTCATATCGCCCCATCCCAATCTGGATTGTATGCAATCCGACAGGGCATCTACAGGGCAGTCTCCCATGATATAATATTCCAAATTCGAATTATGGGGTGTGTACAGTTTATTGTAAGCTTCCCATAAATATGCACGTGCGTATTCGGCTCGTGAAAAAATTGAATCTGCATTAACGGCAACACCGGGAGCTTTTTCCAGGAATGCGTCCCCTACCTTAAAGTCATCGACACACGATGCCAGCAGGAAAGTACCAAATAATGCAATTATAGCAACTTTTAATATATTATTTCTCATTTTCATATATCTGTTTTTTGATGTGATTAAAAGTTAATTCGAAATCCGATATTATATACTTTCATCATAGGGTAACGAATGGTATTCTGCCATCCACCACCCACATTTTCCGGATCGTTTCCTTTAAAAGCAGAGAAAGTTAAGAGATTTGTGCCGTTGGCATAAATTCTCATGCTCGAAGTTGAGGCCAGAAACGGAACTTTATTGATAGTGTATCCGATTTCCAAATTACGTAAACGAAGATATGATGCATCCATCATCCAAACGCTGGACATTGGAGTATTATTCACTTCGTTGGCTATTGTCAAACGCGGAAGCGTTGCTGTTTCTGCCGTTTCGGGTGTCCATGAATTTTCGTAAACCCAGCGAATGAGCCCCTGATCGTGGAATTGTCCGAATTGAGGATTATAAGGCCAGTATAATCCACGTCCAACATTGGTAGCGCCGTTCCACAACATCGTCAGGTCGAAATTCTTATAACTCATGTTTACGTTTAAAGAGAAAGTCATTTCAGGATAATCAGGAAAACCAATAGCGTGCTGATCTTCTGCCGTAATAGCGCCGTCGCCGTTTAAATCCACATAAACTGCGTCTCCATCACCAAGATTTGCCTGACCTAATTGAGTGGGCATATCTACACCGTACTTCGCTTTGTATGCATCTTCGGTTTTTCCCTTCTGATAAAATGCAAAGAATTCATAACCGAACGGTTGGTTTACCCGATGTCCTGTTCTGTATAAATAATCGTATTTCTGACGAATTTCAGCCATTTCTATAACTTTGTTTCTGCTGAAAGAAAAGTTGGGGGCTATGGTATATGAGAAATTTCCCACTCTATCCGTCCAGTTCAGCACAATCTCCATCCCTTTATTGTTTACTTTTCCGTAATTGATGGGAGAGGCAACCAAAGCAGACGGAGCCGTTATAAATGCATCATTGTTGATAAGGATATCTTTACGATTTTCCTTAAAGAAATCGAGGTTAATATTTAATCGGTCGCCAAAAGTTCTAAGATCAACTCCTATGTTTTGTTTCGTTGATGTTTCCCATGTTACATCCGGGTTACCCGATGTATCTTCTGTGGCACCTCGGACAAATACAGTATTACTTGTTCCGAAGTTATAACCGTGCTGTCCTCCGCCGTAACCTACATATTTTCCATTGTGAATGGTATACTCAGGAGATAAATACAGAAACCGCCTGCCGCCCATATAATCGTTACCTACAATACCGTAGGAGTAACGAAACTTCAGGTATGACAATACGTTTTGATTTTTCATCCATTCTTCTTCCGTTACAATCCAACCGATGGAAGTTGCCGGAAAAAATCCGTAACGTTTGTCGGGTGCAAAGTTTTCCGAACCGTTGTAACCTACATTAAAATCAAACAAATAGCGGGAAAGATAATTATATGTCACTCTTCCTACCAATCCAACATACCCGCGGGGAATCTCCTGATAAGGCCATGGGTAATAATACTTGGATTGATTATACAGCAATAGAGCCGTAATATCGTGACTGCCGAATTTGCGGGCATAATCGAGACTGATTTCTGCGTACCAATCTCTCCATACATCCGTTCCTTCTGCGAACGCTGGTTTCCATTTATCGCCCGATGTTTCAAGAACTACAGTGCCATCCTCCAACATATAAGGCTTATAAGTTGGATAAGTCTGCCAGTTTTCCCATTTTTTAGTGTGGCTATATGTACTGTTATATGAACCCTTAATCTTGAAATTCAAGCCTTGGGTAATCATATTTAACTTAGCGTTGTAAATTAAATCGAGATTTAATACATTATTAGTAGTGTTTTGATGCCCTGATCCGTAAAATCTCATCGGGTCGTTGTCCATATCCGTTCCAACATATACAGGGTTAGATTGAATTCTTTTCCCGTCAACTATTCCGGCACCCGACATCGGCGATGCAAAAAGGATATCTTCAAAAATACTTTGTTCCCCTCGCGGTAACG
>MVZJ01000003.1 GCA_002069095.1 Bacteroidetes bacterium ADurb.BinA174
TATTACTGTTTTTACACAGCCTCTAAAACTCGTGGTAATTGATAAATGTTTTTAGGACACATTGCGGATAATCATTTTATTTTTTATCTGACAATAGCGTAAAAAATAAACAGAAAAGCCTAAATTTGTAGTTATTACAATTTTTAAAACATTAAATATGGCCGGCAATAATTCAAAGAGCAGGAAAAAGGTTTTCGTCAGTGGTTGTTATGATATGCTTCACAGCGGACACGTGGCTTTTTTTGAAGAAGCAGCTCAGTTTGGTGATTTATACGTTGGTATTGGGTCGGATAAAACCATAAACGAACTGAAAGCGCGAAAAACTGTCAATCCGGATGTTGAGCGTCTGTATATGGTGAAAGCCTTAAAAGCCGTTAAAAATGCATGGATAAATTCAGGCAGTGGATTATTGGATTTTGAGAATGAACTGAAACAACTTAAACCCGATATCTTTTTCGTTAACACAGACGGACATTCGCCTGCCAAAGAACAACTTTGCAAAGAGTTGGGCATTGAATACATAGTAAGCCAACGGATTCCGCACGGCAACCTGCCGGCACGTTCTACTACCGCATTACGTCAGGTTTGTAATATCCCTTACCGTATCGATTTAGCCGGCGGATGGCTCGATCAGCCTTTTGTCAGCAAATTTTATCCGGGGGCGGTAATCACCATTTCTGTCGAGCCTGATTATGAATTCAATAACCGCAGCGGTATGGCAACCAGCAGCCGCAAAAGCGCTATAGAACTCTGGCAAACCAATATTCCCGAAGGGAATAAAGAGAAACTGGCACATACACTTTTTTGTTTCGAAAATCCTCCCGGAAAGAAATATATAAGCGGTTCGCAGGATTCATTGGGGATTGTTATGCCGGGACTTAATCGGTTTTATTACGAAAACGATTACTGGCCTGCTAAAATAGACAGTGTTCCGGACGAAGATATTCTGAATTGGATTGAAGAACGAATCCAAATCGTTCCCCTGACTCCCCGTGAAACAGGATTTGATGTGTTGGCAAATACCAATATTAATACCATTGATGCTAAACGGTTAAGCGAAGCAGCCGATAATTGTTGGAATTCTTTGTTAAAGAAGAAGCCGGCGGATGTAGGTAAAGCAATGACAGCAAGCTTCGAAGCTCAAATTGCGATGTTCCCGAATATGGTTACCCCCGAAATTCTTTCGCATCTTAAACAATATAAATCTGACGCATTAGGTTGGAAGTTGAGCGGAGCCGGAGGTGGCGGATATTTCATTTTCTTTAGTGAAAAACCGATTGAAAATGCATTTTCAATCAGAATCAGAAAAAGTTAATCATTATGTTACAACAAAAAAAAGCGCTTATTACAGGCATTACCGGACAAGACGGTTCATATCTTGCTGAGTTTTTAATTAACAAAGGTTATGAGGTTCACGGAACTCTACGCCGCTCGTCATCATTCAATACAGGGCGCATAGAACATCTTTATTTCGATGAATGGGTGCGCGATATGAAACAGAAACGGCCTGTCAATCTGCATTATGCCGATATGACCGATTCCAGCTCGCTTATCCGCGTAATACAAGCCGTTCAGCCCGATGAAATCTACAACCTCGCGGCACAAAGCCATGTAAAGGTAAGTTTCGATGTACCCGAATATACGGCTGAAACCGATGCCGTAGGCACACTGAGGCTGCTCGAAGCGGTTCGTATTTTAGGGCTGGAGAAGAAAACAAAAATTTATCAGGCATCCACATCCGAACTTTTCGGTTTAGTTCAAGAAGTACCTCAAAAGGAAACAACACCTTTTTATCCACGCAGTCCATATGGTGTAGCCAAGCTCTACGCGTTTTGGATTACAAAGAATTACCGCGAATCGTACGGTATATTCGCTGTGAACGGAATTTTGTTTAATCACGAAAGTGAACGCAGAGGTGAAACATTTGTTTCCCGAAAAATTACTATTGCGGCAGCACGTATTGCTCAAAATATGCAGGATAAACTCTATTTGGGAAATCTTGACGCCATGCGCGATTGGGGCTATGCAAAAGATTATGTGGAGTGTATGTGGCTTATGTTGCAACACGACAAACCCGAAGACTTTGTTATTGCCACCGGAGAAATGCATTCCGTACGTGAATTCTGTACGCTGGCTTTTGCCGAAGCCGGGATTAATCTGCGTTGGGAAGGTAAAGGTGTAAACGAAAAAGGAATAGATAAGGCTACCGGAAAGGTATTGGTGGAAGTAGATCCTAAATATTTTCGACCTGCCGAGGTAGAACAACTTTTAGGTGATCCAACAAAAGCCAGAACAGTGTTGGGATGGAATCCCACGAAAACATCATTTTACGAACTTGTCAAATTAATGGTGAAACATGATATGAGGTTTGTGCAAAAACTGAAATTAAGGGCAAATATCGATAATGAATAAAGACAGCAAAATATACATTGCCGGAAATCACGGACTCGTGGGCTCTGCAATATGGAAAAGCCTTCAGAAAAAAGGATTTGTCAATCTAATCGGACGTTCTCACGAAGAATTGGATTTATTGGATAGCGTTGCCGTAAGTGAATTTTTCGAAAAAGAAAAACCGGAATACGTCTATCTTGCAGCTGCTTATGTGGGTGGAATTATGGCCAATAATATCTATCGGGCAGACTTTATATACCGCAATCTTCAAATCCAAAACAATATTATTTACGAAAGTTTCAAGCATAACGTAAAAAAACTGCTTTTTCTTGGGAGTACATGTGTTTATCCACGCGAAGCGCCACAACCTATAAGTGAAGACTTTCTCTTGACATCACCCCTTGAATACACTAATGAACCTTATGCCATTGCCAAAATTGCAGGATTGAAAATGTGTGAAAGCTTTAATATTCAGTATGGGACAAATTTTATTGCCGTAATGCCAACCAATCTTTATGGTCCTAATGATAATTTCGATTTAGAGAAGAGTCATGTCCTGCCTGCAATGATTCGAAAAATTCATCTTGGAAAATGCTTGAAAGAAAACAATTGGGATTCAATCCGTAAAGATTTAAATAAACGTCCTGTTGAAAATGTGTCCGGGAAAAACTCAATTGAAGAAATAATAAGTATGTTGAAAAGATATGGTGTAAGTGCCAATAAAATAGAATTATGGGGAACCGGAAAACCGATGCGTGAATTTCTCTGGAGTGAGGATATGGCGGATGCCTGTATATATATTATGAATAATGTTGATTTCTCCGATTTATCGAAAGATAAAACCGAAATCCGAAATTGTCATATAAATATAGGTACCGGAAAGGAAATAAGTATTCGCGATTTGTCGCAATTAATCAAGCAAACCGTTGGCTACACGGGGGATATTACTTTCGATCCATCGAAACCCGACGGCACCATGCGGAAACTCACTGACGTTTCGAAACTTAATTCGTTGGGATGGCAACATCAAATTGAAATTGAAGAAGGAATTCGTAGAATGTACGATTGGTACACAAGTAAAGTTTAAAAAATAATTCATCAATATTTTCAATTATCACGGATTTCAACCCATCATTACCCAAAGGCTGGCTTCGAGCCGGCCCTTGGGTTTGGAAATTCTCAAATCGTAAATTCACTTCACCTTCTCCCTATACACCATCCACCTACTCATTACATTCCGCACATAATTCACCGTTTCGTCACCACGAAAATATCCTGCTTTACAGACCGGATCTTTATAATATTGCTCCAATCGCTTTAATTGAATGTACTTTTCCACGTTTCCCTCCCAAACGTTTTTGTCGGCTTCGTATTTTTCGGCAAGCGCCCGCGCATCGGAAACGTGTCCGATTCCGCCGTTATAAGAAGCCAACGCCATTTTAATCCGTTCCGATTCATTTTCAATAGAAGAAAATGTATCGATCATTTTTTTCAAGTACCCCGCTCCTACCCTGATGTTGGTTTCCGGGACAAACAAATCGTCAGCGGTTATACCTAATGAATTTGCCGTGGCCGGCATCACACCCATTAATCCGCCGGCTCCGGCCCACGATTGCCCATCCGGATCGAAAGTGGATTCGTGATACGATACGGACGCCAGCAATCGCCAATCGATACCGAACTGTTTGCCATATCGTTTAAAATAATGATCCCAAGGTGAAATTTGACCGGGAGCAAGCATTGTTACAAAAGTGGATTGATTATCGGAGTGAAAACCTTTGGCTTCTTCGAAATACCGTTTCGTCAGCCGTAAGTAATTGGGCGCCCGATTGACCCGTTTAAACCACGCGTTAAGCGAATCGGCGAGAACGGGCGTATCTTTTCGCACTGCCCACGAGGTACGCTGGTCGAAACTCACCTGCAACCCGATATCGATATTGCGAAAATACGTATGATTCAACCGCGCAATGTACTCATCGGCAACCGTGTAAAAAATCTCTCCGGCCGAAACCATACGGATTAAATCTTCCACCACAAGAGTGTCTTTATCTGCATATTGCAATCGCACTCCTCCACCCAATTCCTGATTAAGATTTCTCATCCTTTGCTCGTATTTTGAACCTCGCATTACGTAAACATCTTTGTCTATCAGTTCCGTTACGTCTTTCAAAACCGTATCGTTTCGGCCGGCACGTTGCACAAGCACTTGATGAGAAATTTCCGATAAACCGCAATACAAAATCGAATCTTTGAGCGAATTTTCCACGGGAACGTTGTAGGCAATCACATCGCCGATGCCGTTTTGCAACATCTGCACCAAAAGAGACGGATTTTGCGCGACAACAAGTTGTAGTTGCAAACCGTGCTCATCGGCAAAATTCTTAATCATATCGTAATGATATCCCATCTCCTGATCACGATAGATGAAATACGAGGTAGAAGTGTTGAGCGTAATAACCCGAAGCGTATCGTTTTCCGCAATTTGCGAAAAATCATATACAGCTTCCTGCGATCTTTTACAAGAAAACAGCGCTATAATGAGGATAAAAAAAATTCCTATAATTTTAAACATCCTAATAGTGTGTTAAATCGGTTGCAAAGATAAAAAAAAGAAAGATAAGAACGTATATGTAATTTATAATCATTTATTTGCACACACGAATAAAATGATTATATTTGTAAAAATTAAAGTTTTAAACCGAACAGGCATGAAACTTCGAATTTTTCATATTATTCTCGTTGTTGTCTTTTGTGCTAACTTTTCCGTTGCAAAAGCACAATCCAGCGATTGGCGCACTCATTTGGAACAACTTGCCGAAGAGGAATTAGATGAGGCAACCGTAGAAAATATGTTTCAGGAATTGACGATGCTCGAAAACAATCCCATGAACCTAAATACGGTTTCCCGCGAACAGTTGGAGCGTTTTCCATTGCTGACGTATGAACAGGCCTCTGCCATTGCCGATTTTCTGGAGAAAAACCGTCCTGTTTATACCGTTTTTGAACTTCGAAATGTTTCGTATCTTGATTTTAATACGGTGGAACTAATTTTGCCGTTTTTCTACGTCGGTGAAATGGAAAAGGAAAAAACTTCGGTAAACGAAATATTGAAACATGGAAGAAACGAAACTCAATTCCGGTTCGATAAAACTCTCAACAAAAGAGCCGGATACGGCGAGTTTTCCGATAGCATCCTACAACGGTATCCCAACAGGAAATACAGGGGCGAAGATTTCTATACATCGTTAAAATACTCCTTCGCGTACCGCGATAAAATTCAGTTCGGTTTGTTGGGCGAAAAAGACGCCGGAGAGCCGTTTTTCAAAAAAAATTATCCTAAAAGATACGATCATTACGGCTTCCATCTTGTCGTGCGCGATATGGGAAAACTAAAAACGCTTGCCGTGGGCGATTACCGACTTTCATTCGGTCAGGGATTGGTTTTGAACAACAACTTTATGCTTTCAAAAGCGTGGGCGACCAACAACATCATTCGTCGCACGGAAGCTCCGAAACGCCACTTTTCTACAGCCGAAACAGGTTTCTTCCGGGGTGCCGCTGCCGTTCTTGGTTTCGGCAACATAAATATCACCACGTTCTACTCCAATAAACAATTCGATGCCAACCTGTCAGACGAAGGAAGAATTACTTCCTTTAAAACAGACGGCTACCATCGTACTCCTTCGGAAATGGAAAAGAAGAAAAATTCCCGCGAACAGGTAACGGGCATAAACGTCAACTACCGGAAAGAACGGTTTCAAGTGGGCGTTAGCGCCATGTACCACACCTACAACCGGATGTACTATCCCACCGTGCGCGAATATAATTATTACTATTTGCGCGATTCGTTCAACTTCAACGCCGGAATCGATTATTCCTATCGTCTGAACAGGATTTCGTTTGCCGGTGAAGCAGCAATTGCCCGTAACGGCGCCGTTGCCACCACCAATATGGTTCAATACTCACCGTCGAATCTGTTTTCACTGTCGGCTCTTTACCGCTATTTTCCTATTTCGTACAACGCCATGCACGCGCAGGCATTCTCAGAAACCAGTCGTGTACAGAACGAAAGCGGGCTGTATGTTGGCGTCACTTTTAGCCCGATGTCAAAAGTTTCGGTAACAAGTTATGTCGATATTTTTCGGTTTCCGTGGGTGCGGGATCAAGTGGATAAACCCTCGAAAGGGGTTGACTTTTATTTGCTTGGAACATATTCCTTTAATCGAAATTCCAACGTTGAAGTGCGTTACAAATTCAAACAAAAAGAGCAAAACGCCCGCTATCCCGATGAAAACTCAAGAACCGTTTTACCCTATAATACGCAGAAAATCAGGTTTCGGTACAACAACACACTTAATAACGGATGGAATTTCCGAACGACGTTAGATGCAGCTTTGTACCAACAAAAACACTTCCCGATGGAGAAAGGATATATGCTTTCTCAAAACATCGGTTATCGTGGAAACGAGAAGATTAGCGGTGATTTTTTCGCCGGATGGTTTAAATCGGATACCTATGCCGCCAGGCTCTATTCCTACGAAAGAAACATCTTGACCACGTTTTACATGCCGTCGTTTTACGGTGAAGGTGTGCGGTTGGCATTATCGGGACGATACAACATCACTTCGCGTTTTTCTTTTTCTGCAAAAATCGGACATACCCGCTATTTCGACCGCGAAACCATAGGTTCCGGCACAGAACAAATCATCGGCAACAGCCGAACTGATGTATTTACATATTTACGGTGGCGGTTTTAGTAGAGACACGATTAATCGCGTCACTACTGGCTAAACAAAAATAAATTCCGTATTTTTGCACCAAAATCCTTTCCATAAATGGCAAATCCTCTCTTACAAATCGATACGCTAACCAAAAGTTTTGGCGATTTAGTGCTTTTTCGCGATATTTCTTTTGGAATTGCCGAAGGCGACAAAATAGGGTTAATTGCCAAAAACGGTGCAGGGAAAACCACGTTGCTGAATATCATCGCCGGAAAAGAGCCATACGACGACGGACGGGTGGTTTTTCGCAACGATATCCGCTTTGCTTATTTGGAGCAATCGCCCCAATTTGATCCGGAACTTACGGTTATAGAAGCTTGTTTTCAATCGGATAACGAGGCCATAAAAGTGATTGGCCGATACGAAGAAATCATGGCATCGAACAACCACAAAGAATTGGACGAAATTCTGACGAAAATGGATTTGTTGAAAGCTTGGGATTACGAACAACGTATCAAACAAATCCTCAGCCAACTCAAAATCTTTCAGTTCGACCAAAAAATCGGAGAACTCTCCGGCGGACAAGTTAAACGGATAGCGCTCGCTAACGCGCTTATTTCCGAACCGGAGTTGATTGTCTTAGACGAACCTACTAACCACCTCGATTTGGATATGGTGGAATGGCTGGAAAATCATCTTTTGCGTTCGAACATAAGCTTATTGATGGTTACACACGACCGGTATTTTCTCGATAGGATATGTACCCAAATACTTGAAATAGAGGACAAACAAATCTATTCGTACAAGGGCAATTATGCGTATTACCTTGAAAAACGCAATGAACGGATCGCTGCACATACTTCTGAAATTGACAGCGCCAAAAACATTTATCGTAAGGAACTCGATTGGATGCGCCGACAGCCGCAAGCTCGCGCCACGAAAGCCAAATCGCGCATTGATGCGTTTTACGAACTGGAAGAAAAAGTAAGGCAACGCCACGCTCAAAACAACATTAAACTGTCGGCAAAAGGAGCATACATCGGAAAAAAGATATTCGAAGCCAAACACATTACCAAAAGCTTTGGAGAGGTAAAAATTACCGACGACTTTAACTACATTTTCACCCGATACGAAAAAATGGGAATTATTGGTAATAACGGCACCGGTAAATCGACTTTCATAAAAATGTTGCTGGGGATCGAACAACCCGATTCGGGAAGTTTCGATATTGGGGAAACGGTGAATTTCGGTTATTACAGCCAGGAAGGATTGCAATTTGACGATCAAACGAAGGTTATTGAAGTAGTTCAGAAAATTGCCGAAGTTATTGATTTGGGAAACGACTACAAACTCACGGCATCGCAATTTTTGCAGCATTTTCTGTTTGCTCCTGCCCGTCAACACGATTTTGTTTACAAACTCAGCGGAGGCGAAAAACGACGCCTGTACCTGTGCACCGTGCTTATAAAAAACCCCAATTTCCTTATTCTCGACGAGCCTACCAACGATCTTGATATCGTTACGCTCAACATTTTGGAAGAATACCTTATCGGTTTTAAAGGCTGCCTGATTGTTATCTCACACGACCGCTATTTTATGGATAAGGTAGTGGACCATCTGCTTGTTTTCCACGGAAATGCCGATATTCAGGATTTTCCCGGAAACTACACACAATATCGCAATTGGAAATCCATTGAGGACAAACGAGTTGCCGAAGAAACAAAACCCGAGAAATCGGACAAAACTATCGAAAAGCCGAAATCGGTAGAAAAAACCAAACTCACGTTTAAAGAAAAACAGGAATTCGATGCGCTGGAAACAGAAATTCAACACCTTGAAACGGAAAAAGAACGATTAACCCAACAACTTTCATCGGGAAATCTTTCATCGGAAGAACTCATTTCCAAATCCAACCGCATCTCGGAAGTCATCGAATTGATTGACGAAAAAACCCTTCGTTGGCTCGAACTCAGTGAATTTGACTGATTTACAATTAACAAACTTTCCCATTATCGGATTGTTATTTAGAAATAATTTAAATTTCCATCCATAAGCATTTTAGATACCTTAATCACCCTTTAATTTCATATCTTTGCGAGAGTTAATTCAAATTCAACGTTTTATTAAACAATCCATTATGAAAAGTGTAAAAGGAACCCGTACAGAACAAAACCTGCTGAAATCGTTTGCAGGTGAATCTCAGGCAAGAATGCGCTACACCTATTTCGCAAAAGCAGCCGATAAAGAAGGATTCAAACAAATTGCAGCCATTTTTATGGAAACTGCCGAACAAGAAAAAGAACACGCCAAACGCATGTTTAAATACTTAGAAGGTGGAATGGTTGAAATTACAGCCATGTATCCCGCCGGAGTTATTGGCACTACTGCCGAAAACTTGGAGGCTGCTGCCACAGGCGAAAACGAAGAGTGGACAGAACTATATCCCATGTTTGCAGACATTGCCGAAGAAGAAGGATTCAAGGAAATTGCCACCATGTACCGCATGATTGCGAAAGCTGAAGCCATACATGAAGAACAATACCTGAAATTGCTTGAACATGTTAAAAACGAAACTGTTTTCTCTCGTGAGGAAAATATCGAGTGGCAATGCCGCAATTGCGGATTTGTGTTTATCGGTAAAAAAGCGCCCAAAACGTGCCCCGCTTGTTTGCATCCGCAAGAATATTTTGAACCGAAGAATAGTGCGTATTATTAATTGTGGGTGTTATAAAAACACATTGTCGGGGCGATTTAAAATTACACCTCGACAATATACAACAAGAAACTGTCTCAAAATGATTTTTGAGGCAGTTTTTTTATGTACTATTCTTTTTTCATTTAAATCATTTTGTAGGTTCAATACGAAGGGATTCAAGGGAGCAGAGGTTCGCACCTTTTATCCGCATAAAGTTAAAAGCATGAATAATGCGAGTTTACAGCATAAAATTTAATCAAAACCAACAAATTAAACCACCCCACACATCGTTCAATTAAAACCGAAAATAATCTTGTCGTTTACTCTATTTTTTCTTTTCTTTGTAAACCCAAATAATATAAAACGTAAATACATGAAAATTGGAATCCTCACTTCGGGCGGCGACTGTCCGGGAATTAACGCAACCATACGCGGCGTTGGAAAAACAGCCATTAACAAGTACGGAATGGAAGTAATCGGCATTCAGAACGGATTTTCCGGACTGCTTTACAAAGACGTTATCGAACTATCAGATCCTTCACTCTCCGGCATTCTTAATCTGGGAGGAACCATTCTTGGAACTGCACGCGAAAAGATATTCCGTAAAAAAATAACCTCACCCGACGAAAAGGATCAGGAAGAGATAAAAAAATGCTACCACGAATTAGATCTCGACTGCTTAGTTTGCATCGGCGGAAACGGCACACAGAAAACAACGTGGATGCTCTCGGAACTGGGACTGAACGTAGTTGGAATTCCTAAAACCATCGATAACGACGTGTACGGAACCGATGTTACTTTCGGATTCGACACCGCTGTAAACATCGCTACCGATGCCATCGACCGCCTTCACTCTACAGCCAGTTCTCACCGCCGTGTGATGGTTATTGAACTGATGGGACACCACGCCGGATGGATCACGCTCTACGCCGGAATGGCCGGCGGAGCCGATATTATTCTTCTTCCCGAACTAGGATACAATATGAAGGTTATTATCGACAAAATAAAGAAACGGATGGAAATGGGAAAAGCTTATTCCATCGTGGCTGTCGCAGAGGGAATTGAGATACAAGGAAGCAGCGAAAGACCTGCCATGTATTTTGCAAGAGAGATTGAAAGACAGACCGGATTTGAAACCCGCGAAACCGTTCTCGGATACATTCAGCGCGGAGGTTCACCTTCTCCTGCAGACCGTAATTTAGGTACGTTGCTCGGCGGCCACGCAGTACAACTCATTCACGAAGGAAAGTTCGGACGTATGGTTGCAAAGATCAGCAATAAAATATCCGATGTGCCTTTGGAAGAAGTTGCCGGAAAACTTCGACTGGTAACAGTGGATACGCCTTTGGTAGAACAAGGAAGAAAAATGGGAATATCTTTCGGTATATAGGCATAGGGAGATTTTTAGATTATCCCGCATTATTCATCCGCAGTTTTAAAACTCGAAAACTCAATACTTGAAACTCTTGAATTAGCACTCGTTTGGGGATTGCTCGTTTTTATCTTCATGCCTCTGTTGCGTTCCAACCCTCTTGAAATAATCCGCTATACTGCGGTGAAGTTCAAGCCTTGCATCCGCATAAAGCTAAAAGCGTAAATAATGCAGGTTATTGGATCTGGAATTACAAGATAAAAGAGGGTAAAACACACTCTCCCTGATGTGAATTAAAAACAGTTTTTATTCCGTGGTATTTTCAACCGACAGACTTTCGTCTGCCGGTTCACTCGTTTCGGCAAATGCGGTTTTATTCAAAGTTAGTAATGTCTCTAACAATTCGTTATCGTTCCTCAACTTCTTGATGGCTTTCTTTGCTGCCTTCTGGTGCGATTCCTTTTTAGAATACCCTTTTCCCGAGCCCAGATCCATCCCACCTACAATAACCCGCGATTCAAATATAGGGTTGTTTTGATCGTCGTACGTAGAATCGGTCACTTCGAAACCAACGTCTATTTTGTATTTTTGGCCCCACTCTATTAACCGCGACTTAAAATCGACCTCACTTTTCAATACGGTATCAATATTAATGTGTTGCTTGATGAGCGTTTCGAAAACGAAACTTTTCGCTACGCGATAACCCTGGTCAAGATAGATCGCACCGATAAGCGCCTCTAAGGCATCACCATAGATGTTGGTGTTGTGGGCAAGATTCCGGGTGGAAGATGTAATGATTTTGTCGATCCCTATTTCAATGGCTATTTTGTTCAGCGTTTCGCGTTGAACAATCCTCGAGCGGGTACTGGTAAGGAAGCCCTCTTTTTTGTTCTCAAATTGTTTATATAAAATATCGGCCACAATGGCATCAAGAATGGCATCACCCAAAAACTCAAGGCGTTCATTATTGACCCACTTTCCTGAATTTGAGCGTATGGATGACGATCTGTGCGTCAATGCTTCCTGGTACAGATCAATTCTATCGGGATAAAATCCCAACATCTTGTAAAATGAAAAGTAGGGTTCTTTTCCTTTGTGAGGAATGGCCCTTACCTTTCGCATAAATTTTCTTAACACATTATTTGGTGTATTTCTTTAGAATAACGCTTGCGTTATGGCCTCCAAAGCCAAAAGTATTCGATAGTACAACTCTTAACTCGCGTTTTTGAGCTTCGTTAAATGTGAAGTTCAGATTATAATCGATTTCGGGATCTTCGTCTCCTTCGGTAAAATTGATAGTTGGAGGAACAATCTGATTTTCGAGCGCAAGGATGCAAAATGTGGCTTCCAACGATCCTGCGGCGCCCAACAGATGCCCGGTCATCGATTTGGTGGAGCTTATATTCATCTTGTAGCTGTGTTCTCCAAATACTTCCAAAATGGCTTTCACTTCCGAAATATCGCCTACCGGAGTTGATGTCCCGTGAACATTGATGTAATCTATATCTTCAGGCTGCATTTCTGCATCTTCAAGCGCATTGTGCATTACCAACTTGGCTCCCAGTCCCTCCGGATGTGAAGCGGTGAGGTGATACGCATCGGCAGACATTCCTACTCCGGCAATTTCGGCGTAGATGTATGCCCCGCGTGCAAGCGCGTGCTCCAGTTCTTCGAGAACTAAACACGAAGCTCCTTCACCTATTACAAATCCGTCGCGGCTGGCGCTGAATGGGCGCGATGCCGTTTCGGGAGAATCGTTGCGGGTAGAAATGGCATGCATAGCATTGAATCCGCCTACAGCTGACGGGCTGATGGTTGCTTCTGCTCCACCTGTGATAATGACGTTTGCCTTGTTCAGACGGATAAGGTTGAAAGCATCGGCTATGGCGTTTGTAGATGATGCACAAGCCGAAACTGTTGCGTAATTGGGACCCCTCAGTCCATAAATCATAGATATATGCCCGGCGGCAATATCGGCTATCATTTTCGGAATGAAAAAAGGATTAAATCGAGGGCCTTTATCTTTTTCAACATAATAACTACCAACCTCATCTTCAAAAGTTTTGATACCTCCTATTCCGGCAGAAAAAATAACTCCTATACGGTTAGTATCTTCTTTTTCCAGATCGAGTCCCGAGTTTTCTATCGCCTCTTTCGCCGCTTTAAGGGCAAGTTGCGAATAACGATCGACTCTTCTGGCCTCTTTCCTGTCGAGAATTTCGTTAGGATCAAAATCTTTTACTTCACAGGCAAATTGTGTTTTAAATAAAGATGCATCGAAAAGAGTAATAGGCCCGGCCCCGCTTTTTCCCGCTATGGCATTTTCCCATGTTGTTTTAACATCGTTTCCCAACGGTGTTACGACTCCCAGGCCTGTTACTACCACTCTTTTTAACTCCATGAATTTTTAATTATGGATTCTTATTTAGCGTGTTGCTCAACGTAAGCAATAGCATCGCCTACAGTGGAGATTTTTTCAGCTTGATCGTCCGGAATTGAAATGTTGAATTCTTTTTCGAATTCCATAATCAACTCAACAGTGTCAAGTGAATCAGCTCCTAAATCATTGGTGAAACTAGCAGTTTCTGTTACTTCAGACTCTTCAACACCTAATTTATCGACAATGATCGATTTTACTCTTTGTGCTACTTCAGACATAACTTTTATTAATTAAATTAGTAAATAAAGATATTTTCTTCTTAATTTTGTGGATGCAAAGTAAATCATTTTTCTTTAACCACACAATTTTTCAATCAATAAATTCGAAAAAAAGTGCACATTTATCGTTTCTTTGTGCAAAATCGAATCATATTTTATGAAAAGAATAGTTATATTTGCCTCCGGTAGCGGATCGAATGCCGAAAATATTGTCCGATATTTTTCCGATAGCAATGCAATTGAAATTTCACTGATTCTTTCCAACCGTAAAGATGCTTTTGTGCACGAACGTGCCAAGAAACTGGGAATTCCGTCCTATACGTTTAATAAAGGAGAATTTGAAGAAGCCGGCCTGATATTGGAAACGCTGAAACAGTATAAAATAGATTTCATTGTATTGGCAGGCTTTCTCCTGAAAGTATCGCAACCCATTCTGGATGCCTTTCCCAACCGGATAATAAACATTCATCCGGCATTGCTGCCTAAGTTCGGTGGAAAAGGGATGTACGGCGACAAAGTTCACCAAGCGGTTATCGATACGGGAGAAAAGGAATCGGGAATATCCATACATTACGTAAATGAGCACTACGACGAGGGCGATGTAATTTTTCAAGCCGCTTGCGAAGTCCTTCCCGATGATTCCGTAAATGATGTTGCACAAAAGGTACACCAACTGGAATACAAGTATTTTCCGGAAGTGATCGAGAAAGTTGTCTTGAATAAATAACAAAAAATTAAAAAATAGTATTACCTTTGCACTCGCAAATAAAAACGCTGCCCGCGGTCGTGGCGTAATTGGTAGCCGCGCTAGACTTAGGATCTAGTGCCGAGAGGCGTGGGGGTTCGAGTCCCTTCGACCGCACAAGATGTAACTCCTTTAAGAATTTTCTTGAAGGAGTTTTTTTATGTTGCTAATTGGGATTATCCTAAAACTTATGGACGGGCCTAATGTTTCTTACAACAAAATCAACCGATTTCTTTTTTCGCCTGCATCCCCTTATACTGATAGGCAAACGTAAGGATTGTTACAAAAAACGCGATTAAATCAGCGACGGGCATACTCATAAAAACACCATCCAAACCGAAATATCGGGGAAGAAAAATAAGAAAAGGAATCAGGAAAATAAGCTGCCGAGTTAACGATAAAAAAATGGCAATTTTTGCTTTCCCAACCGATTGAAAAAAGTTACTTATAACCATTTGAACGGCAATAACGGGAAACAGAACGGTGGTAATCCTCAATCCGCGTGTGGAAATTCCAAGAAGCTCCGCATCAGTGGTAAACATTCCCATAATTATACCCGGAAAGAGTTGGGAAATTAATAGGCCGAAAGTCATAATCAAAACACCTACTACAATCGTATACCTGAGCGCCTTAAACGACCTATCAATTTGTTTTGCCCCGTAATTATATCCCACAATCGGCTGCATGCCCATCGTTAAGCCAATAACAATCATCCCGAACAGGAAAAGAATCCGGTTGATGATTCCGTACGCCCCTACTGCAAGATCGCCGCCATGCTCCATCAACCCGAAATTTATAATCGATACAACAAGGCTGGAAGTGAGATTCATCAGGAAAGGAGAAACCCCGATGGCCATCATGTTAAGCACCGTCTTTGAGGACAATTTAAATCCTTTTCTATCGAAATGAATATGATTACTTTTGTTGAAAAAGTGGCTCAATACCCAAATCAATCCCACGAGTTGCGAAAGTACTGTAGCCAACGCAACCCCTTTCATTCCGCAATCGAGAACGAAAATGAAAATGGGTGCAAGTACAATATTTACAGCGACGGTCAGAAACGAAGAAAGCATTGCCTTTTGGGGATATCCGGAAACGCGCATGATGTTGTTAAGCCCGATAAAAACAAAACCGATGGGTAATCCAAGCATATAAACCGATAAAAAATCGCGTGCGTAAGGCAACAGTGTTTCGCTGGCTCCAAACAATCGCAAAACAGGATCAAGGAATATCAGTGTTACCACCGCAAGGACTGTGCCGTTTACCGTGTTTACTATAGCAACATGCCCGAGTATGTTTCTCGCATTTTCCTCATCTTTTTCTCCCAATCTGATAGAAGTCAATGTCGCACCTCCAACCCCAATAAGCGTGGAAAAAGCGACAACAATATTCATAATCGGAAAAGTAACCGCCATTCCCGAAAGTGCAATTGCACCAATACCATGCCCAATAAAAATACTGTCCACTATATGGTAAAACGATGTTACAACCATACCGATAATAGCGGGCAAAGAGTATTGTGCAAGAAGTTTTTTGATATCGCCTCTACCTAAAAGATGCGGATCGTTAGTGTTGTTTTGGCGTAACGCCTTTGCTAAATTCATAATCAGGATGCAAAGGTACAAAAATTAAAGTAAGTTGATTTTCCGATTAATATTTCTTTCAGGATACGTTCTAAAATAAAAACATATTCCGATAGCAAAATCCGATCGTAATGACTTGTTTTTTAACAAAAAATGATGTAGTTTTGTGTGGAATCAATCAAAAGGGACCCTGCAACCATTATTTACTCTTAATTACATAAAAAACATACTTAAAAATGGCACGATTAGTCACACTTTATTCCCTTCAATGGGGTGATTTATCACTGGAAGACGTATGCATTAAAGCGAAGGAATTCGGCTACGACGGCCTTGAACTGGGGCTTCCTGATCATTTGGATGTACGTCAGACCGATACGGCATACTATCAAGGCATCAAGGATTTGTTGGGGAAGTATGGGATGCAGTTGCGAACCATTTCTACCCATTTGGTGGGACAGGCCGTATGCGACAAAATCGATGAGCGCCACAAAGGAATCTTGCCCGATTACATTTGGGAAGACGGTGATCCTGAAGGGGTTCGCCAACGCGCGGCCGAAGAGTTAATCCGCACGGCAAAAGCAGCTAAAGCTTTGGGTGTAGATACCGTTGTGGGGTTTACCGGAAGCCCGATATGGCACTTGCTGTATTCTTTCCCGCCCGTCCCTGAATCTACTATCGAAGAGGGATACAAGGATTTCGCCAGCCGATTCACTCCCATTATGGATGAGTTTCAAAAGTTAGGCATTCGTTTTGCACTGGAAGTGCATCCCACCGAAATCGCTTTCGATACGTTTTCTGCCCGCAGGGCGCTGGAATCGTTAAATTATCACCCTGCTTTCGGGTTCAACTACGATCCCAGCCATTTTGGATATCAGGGAGTGGATTACGTGGATTTCATCTATCAGTTTTCGGACAGGATTTTCCACGTCCACATGAAAGATGTTTACTGGAGCGACACGCCAAAACAGGTAGGCGTATTCGGAGGGCACGTACCCTTCGGCGATCCACGCCGTTACTGGAACTTCCGTAGCGTGGGACGCGGAAAGATAAATTTCGAGGAAATTATTCGTGCACTTAACGCTATCGGATATCAAGGCCCACTCTCCATCGAATGGGAAGACAACGCCATGGATCGGGAGCATGGCGCTCGCGAATCGTGTGAATTCACCAAACGGATAGATTTTCAACTTTCTGCACACGCTTTTGATGCCTTTTTTGCAAAATAAACAGATATAAGATGACAGATATAAGACAATCTGACATCTGACTTTCTCTAAAAAACAACCAAATGGAAAAAAGACGATTAAGAATGGGAATGGTCGGAGGCGGCATCACCGGTTTTATCGGCGCCATTCATCTCCGCGCCGCCTTAATGGAAAACATGGTAGAACTGGTCTGCGGATGTTTTAGTTCGAATCCCGAAAAATCAAAAAAATCGGGACGCGCTTATTTCTTACCAGACAACCGCATTTACGGCACCTATCAAGAGATGTTCGAAAAGGAGATGAATCTTCCAGAAGACGAAAGAATGGATTTCGTGGCAATTGTAACGCCCAACAAATACCATTTCGAACCGACCATGATGGCACTGGAAAGAGGCATTCACGTGGTACTGGACAAGCCCATGACTTTTTCTCTGGAAGAAGCCAAGGCCCTTCAGAAAAAAGTGGAAGAAACCGGATTGGTACTAGCTTTAACCCACGTTTACACCGGATACCCAGCGGTAAAAGAGATGAAAGCACGAATTGCTGCGGGAGAGCTGGGCAAATTGCGCCGCGTTTATGTAGAATACCCACAGGGATGGTTATCCGAACGCATTGAGTTACATGATGGAAATAACGCGGGATGGCGCACCGATCCGAAATTATCAGGAAAAGCGGGCTGCATGGGCGATATCGGAACACACGCCTGGCACTTGTGCGAGTACGTAACCGGACTAAAGGTGGAAGAACTTTGCGCTGAATTAAATACGTTCGTTCCCGGACGTCCAATCGATGATGATGGAGCCGCGATGATGCGAATGGAACAGGGAGTCAAGACATTGCTGTCAGCCAGTCAAGTCGCAGTGGGCGAAGCCAACAACATAAACATACGTGTTTACGGCGAAAAGGGAGGGATGCAATGGATTCAGGAGCATCCGAACCAGCTTTTCCTGAAAAAAGCAAACAGTCCCGAAGAAGTGATCCAAATCGGCGGAAATCACCCGTATCTGGGTAATAAGGCTCAGTGGAACATACGCACCCCAGGAGGCCATCCCGAAGGATTCATTGAGGCTTTTGCCAATATCTACCGAAACTTTACACTCACCGTGATGGCTAAAATGAAAGGCGAAGAGCCTTCGGCCGAAATGTTGGATTTCCCGAACGTTTACGACGGTGTTCGCGGAATGCAGTTCATTGAAACTGTTGTAGAATCGGGTTGGAGCGACGGGCCGAAGTGGTTGAAGTGGATAGAGTAAAAATGTTAGAAATATTCACAGTCTGCAACTCTCTCCTTATTTATACCCAAATATGCTATAAACTAATTTATGTTTGGTGCTTAAAACACGAAATATTAAATAAAAAACACTAAATTTGCTAAAACCAATTAAATTTTATAATAATGAGCAAGACAATAATATCTTTTTTAAGCGAAGCTGTTGAGAAATACAGCGACCGTCCGTTTCTTTACGAAGCGCGAACTGGAACGGATTACACTTCACTCACATACAAAGAAGTTCAGGAAAAAGCCCGACAATTTGCCGCCGGATTAATCGCTTTGGGGATCGAGGCGGGCGATCGCGTTGCCCTTATTTCCGAAGGAAAAAACAACTGGATAATCGGTGAGTTGGGCGTGTTGCACGCGGGAGCCATTTGCGTTCCGCTTTCTGTAAAACTGGAAACAGAGCAAGACATCAGCTTTCGCGTTAACCATTCCGAATGCTGTGCAATTATGGCATCGGATCAACAAATCGCGAAAATCCGACCTATGAAGGAAGCTTTTTCTACCGTAAAACACTACATTTTACTCGATCCGGAGGATACGTTACAAGAAAATGAACTATTATTCGATGCAATTATCGAAGATGGGAAAAAATTGATGTCCGAAAATCCATCAGCATTAGAAGAACGAATGAATGCCGTAACCTCCGATTCGTTGGCCAACATTTCCTACACTTCGGGAACAACGGCAAACCCGAAAGGGATTATGCTGTCGCACGGCAACTATGTGTGCAACTCAGAACAAGCCGTGGAACATTTAAACGGAATTCCATCATATTTCAGGCAGTTGCTCATTCTGCCGTGGGATCATTCTTTCGGTCACACCGCCGGAATTTATTCGTTTATGAAATGCGGCGCTTCACTGGCTTCGGTAGCCATGGGAAAATCGCCGATGGAAGTTCTTCGGAACATTCCCAAAAGCCTGAAAGCGATTAATCCGCATTTGCTGATGAGCGTTCCTGCATTGGCATCCAACTTCAGGAAAAACATAGAAGCGGGAATAGAGAAGAAAGGAAAATTTACCAATAATTTGTTTAAAAAAGCGCTTAAAACAGCGTATGCATACAACAAAGAAGGTTTTAACAAAGGTTCCGGCGGCAGTTTTTGGCTGAAACCGTTGTTGGCATTTTACGATAAAATTATCTTCTCCAAAGTGCGCGAATCGTTTGCCAGTAACATGGAATTTTTTATCGGCGGCGGTGCTTTGCTCGACATTGAGTTGCAGCGATTCTTTTATGCCATTGGTATTCCCATGTATCAGGGCTACGGATTATCGGAAGCAACACCTATAATTTCGGCTAACAGCCCGCACGCACACAAGCTCGGCTCATCGGGGAAACCTGTTCCGCACATGGATATAAAAATCGTGGATGACAATTTGAAAGAAGTTCCAACGGGCGACAAAGGCGAAATAATAATTCGGGGCGGAAACGTGATGAAAGGATACTGGAAAAATCCGGAAGCCACCGCTGAAACCATCGTGGATGGATGGCTCAGAACGGGCGACATGGGATACATTGACAGCGACGGTTACCTGTATGTGCTTGGCCGCACTAAATCATTGCTGATAAGCGATGATGGGGAAAAATTCTCTCCCGAAGGGATTGAAGAGTCTATTATGGCCAAATCGCCGTCTATCGACCAAATTGTATTATACAACAACCAATGTCCCTATACTACGGCGCTTATTGTGGTTAATCCTGTGGAATTGAAAAAGCACACATCCGATCCGGCGAAAGCCGCTCAACTTATCGAAAAAGAAATCGCAGAGTACCTGAAAGGCGGCAAAAATGACGGAATGTTCCCTTATCGATGGATACCATCGGGTTTTGCCATTATCGAAGAACCGTTTTCCGAAAAGAACGGCATGGTAAACTCCACGATGAAAATCGTTAAACATAAGGTTTATTCGGCATACGCTGCACGTATAGAAGAGTTATACACTCCCGAAGGGAAAAAAGCTACTTCGTCGAGTAATTTAGAGGCGTTAGGGAATTTATTAAAATAAAAAGGTGTTTTTCATTTCGTTTTCTGCATATTATCCGGATTATTATTATTAAAGTCACACGCCTTGCATCCGCCACAAAATCCTGATTCGTTTTTTACAAAAAAGAAACGATATATTCCACGAATTACGATGACGGAAACAATAATTCCGATAATGATAACTATAAACAACTGTAAACTCATGTTTTTACAACAAACAATCGAACGAAAAGTTTAAGAAAAGAAACGTCCGATTTGATAAACCAGGAAAGCTATAAACCAGGCCAGCCCGGTAGAATAAACCATGCTGAAAAGCGCCCATCTCCACGAGTGAGATTCTACTTTTATGGCCACAATGGTAGCGATACAAGGGAAATAGATAAGAATAAACAACAAAAAACCGATAACGACCAACGGTGAAAAAACGGGCGTTCCATCGGCGTGTGTTTCGGATAACAATCGGATCTGCAACGATTGCTGGCCTTCGCTGTCGCCGGTGTAAAGCACGCCCATTGTGCTAATTACAATTTCTTTCGCTGCCATCCCCGATAATAAACTTACCGATATTTTCCAGTCGAAACCGAGTGGGCGCATTACCGGCTCCATAAAATGGCCGATTTTTCCAATGTACGAATTTACTTGATGCTCGATATTTCTCACTTGCTCCACTTCCGAAATCATTTCGGCTTTTTCGCTATCATTTACAGATAAGTTTTCTATTTGTGTTATTCGATTATCGAAAGCGGCTTCACGCTCTTTATTGTGCGGGAAATATCCAAGAAACCAGATAATAATGGATGCTATTAAAATGGGGCCACCCATTTTCAACAAATACTGCTTGGCGCGTTCCCACATGTGAATAATCACCGATTTGAACGTAGGCATTCGGTAAGGAGGCAACTCCATCACAAACGGCGTATCTTCTTTGGTAAAAAAAATCTTGCGAAGCAAAACTGCCGTAAGAATGGCTACTAAAATACCCGCCGCGTAAAGTACAAGCATAATAAAACTGCCGTTTCGAGGGAAAAATGCACTAACAAACAGAATGTAAACCGGCAACCGCGCACTGCACGACATGAACGGAACTATGAGCATGGTTATCATCCGGCTACTTCGGCTTTCAATGGTTCGTGTGGACATTACGGCGGGCACGTTACAGCCAAAACCCATAATGAGCGGGATAAACGATTTTCCGTGAAGCCCGATATTGTGCATCAACTTATCCATAATAAACGCCGCCCGCGCCATGTATCCCGAATCTTCCATAAACGCGATAAACGCGTACAGGATCACAATGTTGGGCAGAAAAACTATCACACCCCCCACTCCGCCGATAACTCCGTCAACCAGCAGATCTTTGAGTGGCCCTTCTGCCATGTTACCGCGGATTAAATTCCCGATTGTAGCAACCAGCCGCTCAATCCATTCCATGGGATAAGCGCCCAAACGAAATGTAGCTTCAAACATAATCCACAGAAATGCAAAAAAGAGCGGCAATCCCAGGTATTTGTTCGTGAGAACGGAATCGAGTACGGCGGTTCTGTCTTCAAGTGTAGTTTTTTCGCTTAGCGTTTCTCTCAACGCGCCGGCAATAAATCCGTATCGGGCGTTGGTAAATGCCGATTCGGGATCTTCTCTCAACAGTTTCTCTATGTAATCGCGTTCTTTGTTACGGCGTGCAAGCAACTCTTTGCTTTTATCGTGCACGCAGATGGTTTCTTCCACTTCTTTATCGCCTTCCAACAATTTTATAACGATATATCGTTTCGGCATATTCACTTTCGAAAAGCCGTTGGACGAGAGTTCGCGACACATAATACCGATGGATTTTTCCAATACACGCCCGTAAGGGACTTTCACGGTTTGCGGGTTATCGTCGGATTCATGAATTTGAATGATATTTTCGAGCAATTCGGGAATGCCGAATCCTTTTTTCCCCACCGTGGGAATAATGGGAACATTCAACATTTCGGAAAGCGTCTGATGGTTAAAGGTGCGGCCACTCTTTTCGAGTTCGTCATACATATTGAGCGCAACCACCATCGGTTTTTCCAGTTCTATGAGTTCGGTAGTCAGGTACAGGTTTCGCTCCAATGCCGATGCGGAAACCACATTGACAATTACATCGGGTTTCTCCTCGAAAATATATTTTCTCACAAACAATTCTTCGGGGGAATAGGCCGATAACGAATAGGTGCCGGGGAGGTCGATTAAAATAAATTTATAGCCATTATGCCTCAACGTTGCTTCTTTGGCATCGACGGTAACGCCGCCGTAATTTCCCACATGTTCGTGTGCTCCGGAAGCGAGGTTGAAAATCGAAGTTTTTCCGGAATTGGGATTTCCCACCAGCGCCACGCGAATAATTTTCTTACTTCCGTTTTTTTGAAGATTCTCACCGTGTATCAATTCTTCAAAAACATCTGTATCAACGCTTTCATCATCAATGTCATTGAAGTCGCTGTTGGTGGAACTGCAATCTACATCTTCTTTCAGTTTCGAAATTTCTATCATCACCGCTTCGCTCCTGCGCAACGAAACTTCGTACTCCATAATGCCGTACTTGATGGGGTCTTTCAGCGGGGCATTCAATATCGACTTCACTTCCTGACCTCGCACGAACCCCATTTCGAGAATACGCTTGCGAAACGCTCCCGAACCATTTACTTTAATGATGAATGCTTTGTCTCCGGTCTTTAATTCTGATAGCCGCATAAACGCCTCAAATCTCAATTCAGAATACAAAGGAACATATTTTTTGGCTAAAAAACGAGATTTTAAGGTATATTATTTATAATGGGTATAAATAAGGTCTTCAAAAGATGTGAATTGCTCTATATGGAAATTTTTTGCTTCGCGATAAACACTCTACAAAAGTGAATTTTAAAAGTGAATAGGAAGCAATCAAGTTACTCTTTCTTAGTTCTGTTTTAGTAACAACTCAATAAAAAATAAAAACAATTTTTTAAAAAGAAAAGCCTAACCCTGCCATAAACTTTACACTACTCCAATTCACTGAAGCAGGTATAGGGGTGAAGTCATTGACTTCAGCTTTACTCACGAAGTCATACCCAACTGTCACATTGGCACTTATGTTTTTGGCAATATAATATATTACTCCCGTTTGTATTAAAAGAGCAAAGCTATTCACCTTATATATATCGTTAAACGAGTCTAATTCTTTATCTTGAACAATAAAAAAGCCATTATTCTTAATCTCAGTAAAATAAAGACCGGGAGATACTTCACCAAAGAAAGAAAAAAGAGTTCTTTTATCGCTCTTAAAATTATAGAAGTAGTTTTTATAGAAAAATCCAGCACGAAAGCCATTGATAATAAATTTGTTAGAATATTCGCCTGAATAATCTTTTATAGACAATTTCCCTCCCGTAGAATTATATCCACTACCTTTTAATCCAAATTCATGCATATTAAATTTATAGCCTATATCTATAGAGTGAAAAATATTGTTGACAGGGAAGTTATCTACAATTTTTGCTCCGATGGTAACTGCCGGCTGTGTATTCTGTATTGTTGATAATAACTTTCTCATACCACTCATATCATAGTTAGAGTAACCTAAAGAATAACTCACAGTAAACTGAGCTTGAACTAAAAAACTGATAGACAACAAGATTGTTAAGATATAATATTTCCTCATTTTTTTAAATAATTAGTTATTTCTAAGTAATAAAGTTTTGGAATATCGCCCCATCCGAATGTAAAAAAATAATTGTTGAAAATATGACGGACGTCTGTCGTTGTATGTCTGAACAACTCACTTGTAAACAAGGGATCAAACATTATGCATTCTGAGCCGTGATTTGTTATAATATTTCCGGTAAAAGGATCGGAACAAACGTAAGATGTTCGTATTTTAGATGATTCTAAACCATTTAATAGATTCACAACATACATTTCATTATTGTACATTCCTGGAGATTGGGTAATAATCAATTGGCTGGTGTTTTTTTCATTAAAATATGCTCTTATTTTTTCATAACCTCCGTCAAGGGAAGGAAAGTCAATTCTATGTATTAAAGTGAAATTTCCTTGATTGTATTCATGAACTAAAATACGTGTATCATTATATACGGCCACATATTTACCATCTCTGGAAATCACAGTTTCATCCCATTTATTAGAGAATGACAGTGTGCCTTTCAACTCTTTCGTTCTCAGTTCATAAGCATATAGCTTTCCTTCAACTTCAGGCTCGCCCTCGGGGATAATATCTACAACAGGTCTTATAAATACGATGTCATTTGTTCCTAAATGAGCAAATACATAATTTAATTTTTCATTTGTTGAAAAAGTTATTTTCTCGTGATTCTGTAAGTCATAACTAACCAAATCAATCCACTTTTCATTTGTAAGAAAAAACTTCGAAGATTTTTCAGAACAGAATACTCTCTCATTCCAGCTTTCAGGATTAATAGTAGTTATTGTTTTTTCATAAATAAGGCTAAGGTTATTACTATTGTACAAGGAAAATTTGTTCCCTGCTTTAACAAAAATAATTTTTTTTGAAACATCGCTCGAAATATGCTTATCTCCTTGTCCCAAAATTATACCTTCGGAAAATAGAGTATCGAAATGAATAGGCATATTTCTTTCTATTTCCTTTGTACCAAAAGGAACAACATAAATTTCAATCCATTCTCCTCCATGCCCGAAAAGAGGGAAAAAATAAAACTTGTTTTTCGAAAATTCACTCAAATTATCTATTTCAAAAAAATTATTTTCTCCTTCATAAATAATATCTCCATAATAACCCAATGCTAATGCATACTTGGATTTATATTCATTTTGAGGCCATGAAATTTTCCCTGAATTAACTCCGGTATATTCAAATTTAACAGAGTTTTTGGGGAACTCAACTTTTGTTGTATAATAGTCGATCCAAGATTCACGTATTGGCTCTTTAAAATAGGTTTCTATCTTATATTGAAGATATCCGAAAACAGCATTACTATCAACAAAGTTAGTTATATTCGGATCAGTGATTTCTTTTATATATTCTTTATTATTAAAGTAATAGGTTATTCTATACTTGTCAACAGTATATTGTTCTAATTCCGGTTTACTCCACACCAATTCAAAATAACCTTCGTTTGTTTTTCTATGAGAAATATTTTGCAAATGCAATTCAACATTTGGTAAAAAAATGATTTCATATTGAAATTTTCCGATATAATTCTCCAATCCTAATTTTCCTGCAATACTTTCAGACTTAGGATCAACTTCCACATCAACAACAAGCATTTCTGAATACTCGATATCTTTTTCAGGTTCTAAAAGAATAAAATTGTCATCATTGGGGAATATTTCTCTGCCGCCTAAACTGAATTTTTTTTTTAAGATATCTCCTTCAGGTAATTGAAGGTCATAAAATATTCTTGTTCTTTTATAAATGTAAATTTTTAAATCGGATGGGAAATCTGTTAAGTTCAATGTTATTTCTCCTTCAGGCTTTTGAACATCAGAGTAATATATTTCATCTTTATTATACTCACATGAGTTTATGAGCAACAATAAACCTAATAATATGAAAATGCTTCTTTTCATAATCTAATTGATATAATCTGATATATTTAAACTTCCTGTATAATAATAGATTAATCTGTTGTTTAAGAAAACATGAAACTTGTCACCATTAAAATAAAAGGGAATTTTGGTTAATATCCTACTAAGTTTATTGTCATAAATATTGAGAATAAAGTTCTTATCATAATTTTCATCAAGACAACCAAAGTTGCCGGTAATCGGGTCTTGATAAATAAACAGCCCTTTAATTTTATATTTTGTTTCTAATGTATTCATATCAAACACCATAGTTTCGTTACCACCACTCAGTATTAATTCGTTAGGGTTTGTATAACTAATCTGACAAGCAGAATAATGATATTGAGAATTGGTAAAACTATATATCGGGGTAATAATATCGTTCTCCAGCTTATGTATTTTTAAATTATTTTCATAAAACTCGCAGAGGTACTTGCCATCCGATGAAACTGTCATTTGTGCATCGTATCGCATCATTTGCCTTTCAGCTACAACTTTTCCTGTTCGAGAATCGCATACATAAAAATATGTATCAGCCTCATTATTTATTGGCACATATCCTTTATAATATAACCTGTAATTGTCCGATAGAAAGATTTTTTCGGAGTTATGATACGGATTTTCCAATTTAATAGGACTCTCAAAATTTGAATTGTAAATATAAATCTCATGTACAGAAACCGGTGCGGGGCGAATGTATTTATAAATAGCAATTTGAGATGTTTTCGATGAAACAGCTATGTTCGTTATATCAGCACTTACAAGCTCCCTCAAAAAATATTCTTTCTTTATTTTAAAATCCGATATTGAAACAACCTTCATTTCACCTTGGTATAGTGAGTAATATTCATTTTGGGCAACATTCCATCCTTGGGGAAACACAGTAGGTTCGTAACGGCCATCGTTCCATAAAACATCACCATCAACAAACACAGATTTTTCATACTCTTCGTAAGGCAAATTATAAGGAAGGATATAAAGCTTGAATCTGTCATTATCAAATGGAAACCTAAAGCGCTGTATTTTTACGCTTCTGTTATTTTCGTCACACTCAATTTTAAGTCCGGTAGCATCTATTATTAAGTATTTGCATTTATATCCTGTGTGCTCCCATGAAACATTCATCCATTCGTTATCTAAAAACTGATAATTGAATTTTGTTTTACCATCAAATTTGTAATACTCAGGAGTAAAATAACTGCTTTTCACTCCGGTATAATCAATGTCATTGTTTTTATAATAAGCAGAAATCTGATACGTTACGTGTCCCCAAACATAATTTTTATCAATAAAAGAGGTTTGCTTTGGGTTTGTTATTATATGAGTTTCTTGTTTTAGCGTTACCATATCAAAAAATGTAATTTCATACTTTTGAAGTGTAGCATTATCAAATTTTGGTTCGTCCCAATTCAGTTGTAAATATCCTTCCTTAGATTTTCCTCCACGAAAATTTATGTTAAAATCTTCCTCTAACTTTACAAACTTCACGTTGTACTCATATCTACCGACATATTTTTCGTATCCCATTTTTTCGGCAATACTTCCTGTATTGGTAGTTAATTCTATATCAAACACTAATTTTCGAATAGAATTATCATTCAATGGAACCAAATATATGCTATTTTCATCAATCTCTGCATCAACACCTTCCATCCATATTTTTTGAGTAAGAACTTTATGTCCCTTGGTATCAATTTTAAAACCTAATTTTGTATATTCATAAATGTAAATAATACTGTTCGGGTTAACATGGGATAAATCAATATCAACTTTAAAGTCTTCTTGTAGAGGTGTTGCTTCACTTAAATAAACAGGGTCGTTATTGTATTCACAAGAATATAATAACTGAAGGGTAAGTAAAAAAAATACAACACTTTGTTTCATGTTGGCTAACTGTTAAATACCAGGTCTCTAATAATATTTTCTGCTCTTTATTCAGATACAAAATTAATTGAAATTTTCATTTAAAAAACGAACTTATCAATAAAATTGTGGGTACTTGGCTCAATTCGCCAAGTTTGCTTTGAGCACACACTTCGCAGAAGTACGCGAACAGGAGTTGGATTGGCAATGTAATTGAACTAAAATATATTTTACCACGGAATAGAATTCGGGAATCGGAAAATATACTTAAATCTAAAACTTCTTTTACTACTATAAATTTGAGTTTCTAATTTTATTTTCTAAAATAAGTATTAATGGTATTCCACATCCGTTTAAAATTAAGCTGATTGGGATGAATGTTATAACGCCAGTAGCACAAGATATTCCTTTCTCCATATGACCTTCAATAGAAAGACGCATGGCTAAATAAGTAAAACAAACTGCTAAAAACAGGAATGCACTTCCTACAAGTATTTTTACGAGGAGACTAAAAGATTTTTCTCTTTTCCAATATCGAAGGAATAAGAGTAACACAACTACGGGTATTAGAGTAATGAGTAATGGAAAGAAAAATATTTTCATTTTTGAATATGCTGATTAATGTATTATTCTGATGTTGATATTATGTAATAATCTGTGTAATAATCCATCTCAATCCATGGGCCTTTACCAATGTTTTACGCCTCACGAAGATATAAATATTTTTTCGATTTGTCCATGATGCACTATTTTTTTCCAAAAACCGCATTACGCATTTTATGTTATGCCATTTCACTTTTTCTTCGTATTTTTGTCTTTATTCGCAAATAATAAACTATAAAATAGACTATTCTTATGGCAACAAAACCGTTTCATTATCAAGAGCCGTTTCCTATGTCGGAAGACAAAACGGAGTATTATCTGTTAACCAAAGAACATGTTTCGACTACGGAATTCTACGGAAAAGAAATTCTTAAAGTAGAACCCGAAGCTCTTACGTTATTGGCTCAACACGCATTTCGTGATGTGCAGTTTATGCTTCGCAGCGAACATCAGGAGCAGGTAGCCAAAATTCTTACCGACCCCGAAGCAAGCGACAACGATAAATTTGTTGCACTAACGTTTTTGCGCAATTCCGAAATATCGGCAAAAGGTGTGTTGCCTTTCTGTCAAGATACCGGTACGGCGATAATTTCCGGTAAAAAAGGACAACAAGTGTGGACGGACGGAAACGACGAAGAACACCTATCGCGTGGTGTGTACAACACTTATACGACGGAGAATTTGCGTTATTCGCAAAACGCGGCACTCAATATGTATGACGAAGTGAATACAGGTACAAACCTGCCCGCGCAAATCGATTTGTACGCGACGAAAGGTAATGAGTATAAATTCTTGTGCATTGCCAAAGGTGGCGGTTCGGCAAACAAAACCTATCTCTATCAGGAAACCAAAGCGTTGCTCACGCCCGAAAAATTGGAAGCGTTTCTGACCGAAAAAATGAAATCGCTCGGTACTGCCGCTTGTCCTCCCTATCACATCGCTTTTGTAGTTGGAGGAACCTCTGCCGAAGCGAATTTAAAAACAGTAAAGTTGGCATCGGCGAAATATTATGATAATCTTCCTACCGAAGGTAATGAGCATGGACAAGCATTTCGCGATATCGAAATGGAAGAAAAATTGAAAAAAGCATCGGAAAAGTTAGGCTTGGGAGCACAATTTGGTGGAAAATACTTTGTACACGATGTACGCGTAATTCGTCTGCCTCGTCACGGAGCCTCGTGTCCCGTGGGAATGGGAGTTTCGTGTTCAGCCGATAGAAATGTGAAAGCGAAAATCAACAAAGAAGGTATCTGGATTGAGAAGCTAGAGGATAATCCGGCTCGATTAATTCCGGAAGAACTCCGTCAAGCGGGTGAAGCCGGAGGTGTGAAAATCGACCTCAACCGTCCGATGTCTGAGATTTTGGCTGAATTATCCAAGTATCCGGTTTCTACGCGCTTATCGCTTAACGGAACCATTATCGTGGGGCGCGACATTGCACACGCCAAACTCAAAGAGCGTATCGACCGCGGCGAAGGAATGCCTCAATATATGAAAGATCATCCTATTTATTATGCCGGTCCGGCAAAAACTCCCGAAGGATATGCATCCGGTTCAATGGGACCCACAACCGCCGGACGCATGGACTCGTATGTGGATTTGTTTCAATCGCATGGTGGTAGCATGGTTATGTTAGCGAAAGGGAATCGCAGTCAGCAAGTAACCGACGCCTGCAAGAAATATGGCGGATTTTATTTGGGAAGCATCGGAGGACCTGCTGCAATTCTCGCGCAAGACAGCATCAAGAGTCTCGAATGTATAGAATATCCCGAATTAGGAATGGAAGCTATTTGGAAAATTGAAGTGGAAGATTTTCCCGCGTTTATTTTGGTAGACGACAAAGGAAACGACTTTTTTAAAGTAGTAACGCAACCCAATTGCGCGTTCGGATAAATTCGCGAGACGAAATTTATAACTTTCGTAGAAAAATTTAAAGAGGCTGTCTCAAAAGAAAAGACAGCCTCTTTTATATTTCAATATAGTCGTTTCAAAAAGGGAAAATCAACGGCAAAACGAATACCATTAACACAATGTAAATTAATTGCAGGGGCATCCCCACTTTCACATAATCCATGAAATTGTATTTTCCGGCCGACATAACCATAGCGTTGGGCGGCGTAGAGAACGGACTTGCCAAACACATACTGGCCGCAACCGCCACCCCGATAAGAAACGGATAAGGGTTTACACCCATCGACAAAGCCGCTTGTAAGGCAATGGGCGCAAATAGAATAGCTGTTGCCGTATTACTGATAAACATAGTAAGCAAGGAGGTAGCGCACAAAATTCCAGCTAACACGGCGTAAGGCCCGTAAGCGCCCAAGCTATCCACCAAGCCATTGGTAACGAGCGACGATGCTCCTGTTTTTTCCATAGCAGTGGCTAACGGCATCATCCCGGCGAAAAGAATAACGCTTTCCCAGTTAATGGTGCGATAAGCATCGCGGACAGTACGAAAACAGCCGCCCAAAATTAAGGCAATAGCGGCAAGAAGTACGGAAATTACCGGTGGAAACCAATTGAAAACCATTGATACTACCATCAAAACAAGAACCGCCGCCGCAAAAGGCGCTTTATGTCCGATCGTTACCTTTGAAGCCTCCATAGCGGGTTGTCCGATAACCACTACTTCGGTTTCGAGACGACTTAGACGATCAATATCTTCCCACGTGCCTTGCACTAAAAGCATATCTCCGGGATGCAATTTAACATCTTTAACATCCTGAATGATATATTGGTCATTCCGTTGAATTCCCAAAATATTAACGTTATAATTATTACGGAACCCCGACTCTTTCACAACACGGTTGCGCAATCGCGTATTGGCAAGAAGCACCACTTCGGCCATACCGATTTCGCTGAACTTGAATTTTCCGGCAAATCTGGGGCGCTCAATCTGTTTGTCAGCCTGATTATCGATAAACGCAAGTTTGTTTTCTTCTGCAAAACGCAGCACATTCCCATAATCACCGATCACGTAAAGCACATCATTTTCCATTAAAACCGTACCGGCTTCAGGAAGTGAAGTAGTAACCGTTTTGCCGAGCGGCGTATAGGTACGAGTACGAATTTCGGCTATCAGTAAGGCATAACGTTTAGTAATGTCCAGTTCAGAGAGTTTTTTTCCGATAATGGGAGAACCTTTGTGAAATTCCAACCGGTATAAATTGTCAATCACGTGATACTCGGACGCCAATTGTTCAGGCGATTTCACGGTGGATTTTCCTTCAACTGCATCTTTTTTGGTTTTTTTATCAAGTATTTTTGTTAACGGCCACAACATTAGAATGCCTACAGCCAAAAGTATCAGTCCAACGGGAAGAGTTGTAAAAAATTCCAATCCGTTGTAGCCGGCTTCTATCAAGGTGTTGTGCATAACAAGCGTCGGCGGTGTACCTATCAGCGTCATCATTCCTCCGATGCTACTGGCATACGCCATGGGCATAAGCAACCGACTGACGTTTGTACCTGATTTGGTTGCTAAGCTCATCACAATTGGCATCAGCATAGCCACGGTTCCGGTATTGCTCAGAAATGAGCCGATAAGCGCCGTCACCAACATCACCAAAATGAAAAGTTTATAACTGCTGTTACCGGCAAATTGCAATATCTTATTACTGATATTGCCCGCAAGTCCGGTTTGCGAAATGGCTCCACCCAGAATAAAAAGTGCGGCAATCATAATGACAATAGGATTCGAAAATCCGGCCAACGCCTCCTCGGTTGTCAAAACATTGGTTAAAACGAGCGCTAACAACGAGCACAATGCCACAATATCGGAACGGATTTTACCCCAAACCATCAAAGCGGCGGTAACAACAAGTATAATTATTGTAACAGTCATAATTGTTAAATTGAAAGTCTGTGAAGATACAAATTATTGTTTTCATCTCAACAATGACACAAAGAAAAAGAGCAAAAATTGGTTTCTTTACCTTTTTTCGGTCATAAAAGTTACTTCAAAGCAACTTTTTCAACCTCATCCTTAAAATTCCCCCAGCCTTTTTCAACTGTTCCCAGTTTTCTTCGGCGCTGCTCTGAATTTTATCCACTACCACCTTAACCTGTATTATTCATCTCAATAATGCGGAATAAACTTCCCTGTATATATTCAAATTCGGATTTTATTTGTTCAGAAAGATTAAAACCCGAGCATTTCCAAAAACGTTTTTTCGTCGATGATTTTTACTCCTAATTTTTCTGCTTTCTCCAATTTAGCAGGTCCCATATTGTCACCGGCAAGAATATAATCGGTGTTTTTCGATACCGAACCGCTGTTTTTTCCACCGTTTTGGAGAATCATAGCTTTGTACTCATCGCGCGAGTGCAATTCGAAAGTTCCACTGATGACAATAGTTAACCCTGCCAGTTTTTCCGTTCGTGCAGCCATAGTTTCTTTGCTCAATTCGAATTGTAAACCGTGTGAGTGAAGCTTGTTCACAAAATCAACATACTTGGGATTTTCGAAATATTCTCTAACGCTTTGTGCTATCCGGTCGCCAATCTCTTCTACCGATGTGAGTTGTTCAATGGTTGCCGCTGCCAACATATCGATATCGTGAAATGCCGATGCGAGTTTATGTGCCACCGTTTCACCCACAAAGCGGATTCCAAGAGCAAACAAAACTCTTTCGTAAGGTATTGATTTGGATTTTTCGATGCTTGCCAGCAAGTTATTGGCGCTGGTTTCACCCCAGCGCTCCAAATTTACCAAATCTTCGAATTTTAATTTGTATAAATCGGCGGCATCTTTGATAAGATTCTTATCGTAAAGCAATCCGATAGTTTCCGGGCCGATAGTGATGTTCATTGCCTTGCGGGTAACAAAATGCTCAATACGCCCTTTTATTTGCGGGGGACAATCTTCGCTGTTAGGGCAATAATGCACCGCTTCGTCTTCGTTTCGAACCAGCGGCGTACCGCAATCAGGACAACGTTTGGCAAACCGCACCCTGTCGCCGATAAGAAAGCGGGCTTCTTTGTCCACTCCGGTAATTTTTGGAATAATTTCACCGCCTTTTTCCACATAAACCATATCACCAATGTGCAGATCGAGCGCGTTGATGGCATCCTCGTTATACAAAGAAGCCCGCTTTACAGTTGTTCCCGAAAGCAAAACGGGCTCGAGATTAGCAACCGGCGTAACGGCTCCGGTGCGTCCCACCTGATACGAAACAGATTCGAGACGCGTAAGCGCTTGTTCAGCGTTGAACTTGTAGGCAATTGCCCATCGGGGAAATTTGGAAGTAGAGCCAAGATTGCGTTGCTGCAAAAGGGAATCGATTTTTAGTACAACGCCATCGGTGGCAACTGAAAGATTTTTACGTTCTACGTCCCAGTATTTGAGAAATTCGAAAACTTCTTCCAACGAACTGCATCTTTTCATTGCTTTCGAGACGTTCAATCCCCACTTTCGGGCAAGTTCCATATTCTCGAAATGGCTGTTCGAAGACAATTTTTCACCCATTAAATAATATACATACGACTCAAGTCTTCGCGATGCCACCACTCTGGAATCCTGCATTTTAAGCGTTCCCGATGCGGCATTACGCGGATTGGCAAATAGCGGTTCTTCTTGCGCTTCGCGCTCTTTATTAAGTTCCTCGAAAACGTTCCACGGCAGTAAAATTTCTCCACGCGCTTCGATGTAATCGGGGATGTTGTCACCTTTTAAAACCAACGGAATATTTCGGACGGTGCGAACGTTAGCCGTAACATCGTCTCCCTGTTTTCCGTCGCCACGGGTAATTGCCTGCGATAAACGCCCATTTTCGTACACCAACGAAATGGATGTTCCGTCGAACTTTAGTTCACAAACGATTTCAAAATCTTCGTTCAACGAACGTTTCACACGATTGTAAAAATCGGTTACTTCACCTTCGGTGTAAGTGTTCTGCAACGACAACATCGGGTAACGGTGCGTTACTTGCGAGAAACTTTTGTTGATGTCGCTGCCCACGCGCATCGTGGGTGAGTTAGGGTCGTAAAATTCGGGATATTGTTCCTCCAAATCCGTCAATTGCCGCATCAATTTATCGAACTCGAAATCGGAAATGGTTGGCTGCGACAACACATAATAATTGTAGTTGTGTTCGTGCAGTTGTTTACGCAGATTATCAATAAGCTCCAAATCTTCTAAATGAGACTTAGATGGCAAACTATTATCCTCGGAAAATAAATTCTTCATAGAATTTTTATTATCTTGGTTATTGGCTCTTGATTCTAATGAAACACTTTCATCCACGGGAAAACGGTTTTCCTGCCGTTTTTGGGTGAAAAATTATCAATTGATGCCGAAACAGTCATCATTTGTTGAAAAAGCACGTTGCCTTCGGTAAAATGCAAATTGCAGTTGAAACGCGCTTTCACAAAATCCGATTCTATCAGGCGAATATACCACTCACTTTCGACATACGATTTCGCCCGAAGAAATTGCGTTCCCCAATATAAATCACCCCCGAACGCGTCAGCTAACCGCATTCTCGGATCGCCTACATATAACGTGTTTTTTGTTCCGATTCCCCACATTTCAGCATTGCCGCGAGCGACAAAGCCGACGGGTTTGTACAGTTCGTTCTCAAAACGGCGGTCGCGCTCGTATCCCAATAACATTCCCGCAGCAAGTAATCCTTTGAATCCATTCTCTTTTTTATACTCCAGTCCTGCAGTTGCTTGTAACTGCAAATTTTCACTCACACCTTCGCCTGGCGTTGCAGGTTTGGTATTGGAATAATGAAACATATACGATTGAAAATCGGCAAAAAACAATCCTTTCGATGCTTTTCCCGATAATCCCACGAAGAAATGTTCGTGCTTTGCGGGCGTTGCGTATCCCGTTCTGTCGAACCAAGCGTTGAAAAAATTCCTATCACTGCCGATTTGCCAAAAAACACCTTGCATTAACGGAACAAAATTGTTAACAGAATCCTTGAAAAAGAAATTGTTGTAATTCCCCAACACTTCGCTTCGCGGAAAAGATCCAGCCAGAAACAAAATCTTCGGTGATTTGTATTGATAATACATCGCAACATTCACTTTGTCGATAACCTTATCCATCCCCGGAATTTTCAGCAAATTAACTCCGGCATTAATGGAATGTTTATCGTTCCAAACGATACTACCCATCGGACTGAACCAAATTCCGTTCATAGTTTCGGAATCGATAAACGACGATTTTGCATATTCCGTGTTATCAAAAAAATAATCTAAACCCACTTTCCACCGGTATTCTTGAGCATGAACCGAAGAACAAAAAATCATCAACAAAAAAAGGAAGATATTGCGTTTCATTTTACTCGTTGTTGGGAGGGTAAAGATAGGTATTATTTGGGATTTATGATTTGGGATTTGAAATTTATTATCGTTTAGTTAAGAAAATGTACATATAAGAGATTGTCTTTTCAAAACCACATAGATACATAGGTTTATTTTTTATAACAACTATTGAATATCAATAATAAAAAAGAGCAAAGAGCAAAGAGCAAGGAGCAAAAAGCTAACTACCAACAATTACGAGTTACGGGTTACGGAGTTTGGATTATTACACAGAGAACTTCACTGCCAACTGCCAACATCCTATACTTCTCTCTCAAGTTATAGGCATAAATAAAATCGACAACTTCTTCTTTTATTTCTATGTGCCTATATGGTTGAATATTATCAAAATATAACTAAACGATAATAAATTCCCAAATCCCTATATCTTCTTATTCATCCATTTCTTGCTTCGCAAATATAATAGTGAGAAAAGCATCAACTGCCCCCAGTAAACGTGCTCGGTTGTCCACGCCCAGCTAACCGATAACCGAAGGTAAACAATAATAAACCACGTGTAAAAAACATACCCCAACAGGGTAATTATTTCGTAAATCAACGCCCGTTGCGTGTTTCCGGTTCCCGAAACCGAACTGAACAAAACTGTTCCTATAGCATAAAAAGGCAACGAAGTTAACAACACATAAAGCGGCGCAACCGTATCGTTAATAAGCGAAAGATCGTTGGTATAGATGTGAATCATCAGGCGCGGCGCAATGGCTACAATCAGAATTATGATAAGCATCGAAAACAAACTGATAAGGACAACCCGTTTTATCAAATTCAATACTTCGCTTTGCCGGCCAGCGCCGATAGTGTTGCTTACCATGGTGTTTACCGTTGAACCCAGCGCATGAGAAGGTATGGTGACAATGGTGTATAAACTTCGCACGATATTGGTTACAGCCAGTGAGCGTTCGCCAAGATAATTTTCGATAAACACGAAAAACATCATCCAAGTTACAATGGACAACAGATACTGCAACATCATATAAATGGAAATATCCAACACTTTTTTTACTATCGTCCATCTGAAAGTGATTTTCTTAAAACCGTATTTCTCCAGGTCAACCGTTTTTCGGATGTAAATAATGAAAAACAGCGTTGATGATGCCTCGGCAATAACCGATGCAAGCGCAGCGCCGCCTATTCCCATCTTGGGAAGGCCAAAGTTTCCGAAAATCAGCCCATAATCGAGAACCAAGTTCACCAGAGCCATTACCAGCGAATTTATCGTCAACACCCGAGTTCGGGCAATTCCGATGTAAAATGCCCGGAAAGCGCTATTTGTGAAAGCAAAAACAAACCCGTAAACTCGCCAGTCGAGATACTCGGAAACTGCCTCTCTCACGTTGTCCGATTCAAACAAACCCATCAGAGAAGCCGCAAATCCAAACTTAAATACGGCGATCAACAAAATAGCAGGAACGAATAGAAACAAAATTCCCTGAATAACTATCTCGCCTATCTTATCGAAATTTCGCTCTCCGTTTCGCCTTCCAATCAAAATTTGCGCACCCATGCTGAATCCGAAACCGATAGTATAGATAGCGATGTAAATTATTCCCGCCAACGCCGACGCACCCAGTTCCACCTCCCCCACCCGGCCGAGAAAGGCAGTATCTATCACCTGAATTATATTCTGCGCCATCAAGCTGAGCAGAATAGGCAGGCTTATTTTTACGACGTGCTTATTGGAATACACAACGGTTTTTTCTTCGTTTCAATTCAGTTTGCAAAACTATAAAAAAGTTGCGAAAAAAGAAGTCGAAATAACGAAGACAAGGCAGAGCCGGAAGTTCAACGGTTAAATGGAAACAAAAGTCGCGGCGTTTTTATGGGCTGCAACGTGTGCAGAACTATATTTCGATAAGTTACGAGCTATATTTTCACAAGCTGCGAAATATATTCAACAAGCTAACAACTTGTTGAAATACAATAAAATAAGTACTCAAAACTCAATAATATGTATATCTGAAAGTATCTCCTAATAGCATATATCAATTATCAGGA
>MVZJ01000004.1 GCA_002069095.1 Bacteroidetes bacterium ADurb.BinA174
TGAAGAATGGCATAGAGATAATTTGCTTTCCATTTATCCGCCACTATTCCAAAAAGAGTCGGCATTACTAAAGAAGCAAAACCCATGGTAGAAAACACCAATCCAAACTGTGCCCCATTCCATTGTTTTTCAACAAATCCGTAATGGCCCAAAGTCATCATCCATGCTCCCCAAACAAAAAATTGGAGAAAATTCATTACAATTAATCTGATTTTAATAGTCTTCATATATATTTTTAGATTTTAGAGTCGTAAACTACTAATTGCCGGCAGTCTTCAGCCAAGGTACCGGATTTAGTTTGGTTGTTTTTTGCCACAACTGAAAATGCATGGTTGCCACTCCGGTATCGGGGTCGGTATAGATTCGTCCCAGCGATTGGCCGGTTTTTAATTTATCGCCTGACTTAACAAACAAGTCGTAAATATTGCCGTAGAACGTATAATAATCTCCATGACGAACAATTACACAAGTATTGTAACCGGGAACAGAAAACACTTTCGACACTTCACCTTCAAATACAGTGCGAATATTGGCGCCTTGCTGCGCCTGAATATCGATGCCGTTGCTGTTTGTGGTAACATTCCACTCGCTGTGTCGCCGCTGTCCGAAACTTCCAACAATAGAAGCTGTTCCCGTAACGGGCATCGGCAGATTTCCGCGATTAGAAACGAAGTTTTTGGACAAGTTGAACCTTTCGTCGGCATCTGTAGCTGATTCTATTTTCGGTTCAGGTTGTTTTACTGCCGGTTCGGCAGGTTTTACAGCAGTTTCCTTTGTAGTGGTCGCGGTTTCTTTTTTATGGGGCCGGGCAAGTTCTTCGGTTTTTCTTTTAGCTTCGGCTTCCCCACGTGCTCTTGCGGCAGTTTCTTCCGCTTTTCGTTTCCTTTCGGCTTCCGCTGCCAACCGACGGGCTTCGGCTTCCCGCTCCTGACGGGCAACTTCTTCAGCAATCAGTTTCTCAATCCGAGCATCTAATTTTCTGGCTTGTTGCTGCTTATCCTGAAGAGTCTTTTGTAATTCTTTTTGCTTTCCGCGTGCTTCCGTCATTTCAGACTGACGGATTTTTTCCTCTTTTTGCAACTTTGTTTGTTCGGCTTTTAAGGCATTGAGCGCGTTTTGTTTATCGGCCTGTGCTTTGGCAAGTTCGTCTTTTCTGGCGGTTAATTGAATGTTTTGCTGCTTGATTTCCTCAGCTTGGGTTTTGCGCCATTTGGAGTAATCCCGCAAGTATTGCATCCTACGCAACGATTCGCCCAACGATTTGCCGGAAAGCACAAAAAACAACTCGTTCTGTCTGCGGCGGCTGGTTTGCATCACACGAACTGCTTTGGCATAGCTGTCCTGCTTTTGTTTTAACTCTTCGTTCAATCGTTTGATTTCCAATTCCAGTCGCGATTGCTCTTTTTCCAACGCGGCAATTTCCTGATTTTGTAGCCTCATCATCTCTTTTCGCGAAGCTATTTGTTTGTTTATCAAATTGATGCGCTGAATAATAGTTGTGGTTTGTTTTTTCACGTCGAGAAATAGTCGATTGGTGTTTCTGATTTCTTCCTGCAAAATCTTTTGCTGTTTCTGAAGTTTATCTATTTGCTGAGTTTGCGAAAAAAGAGTTGCCGCAAACACCGAAAACAATCCTATCACTAAAACTTTTCTCATTAATTGTTCGTCAAGATTTTAACAATATCCGAAATTGTAGCTCTTGTGTAACTTCCCGGAACCGAAATCTGAAGGTCGAAATCATCATCGAGTGTGATACCCGAAAATTCCATTCCCACATTTACTTTTCGATTTGCTGATGCCAACGCAACATCCATTTTGTGAGGGAAAGATTTATAAGTTTCTTTCACGAAATCATCGTATTTCCAGTTCATCGAGTAATTATCATTAGGTTCCAGCAAGTGCGTTAATGCAATACGGTCGTTACCGTCGATAGTAAAACTGTACTCAATTCCCGATTCCTTATCGACGGATTTCAGCAGGTAATGCATATCGGAAAGCTGACCTGTGGAAAACTTTTCGTAATCTGAATAGATCACATCCGTTTGTCCCGAAACAAACACCTGATTGGTCAACAACGATTGCAGCGTTTTATAATCAAATCCAACGGGATAAACCTTTTTTACATCTTCGATAGACTCTTTCACGTAACGTTTATTCATTCTGTCCAACAGCACCAAGCTGTCCGGATCGGCATACAGACGCAACATCTCTACACCAAACAGCGGTTGAACAGAGAGCTGAATGGCCTTGTCTTTCACGATTCTGAGAGTAGCTTTCGAGCTCAACGATTTTGTTCCCGATGAAAAATTCATATTAAGCCTCGATGAAAATGTTTTGAAATTGAGTTGATTATTCAAAATATCGGTAAATAAATCGACATCCACTTTCTCCTCAACCAGAGTTGCCGCAACGATTTGTCTTTTTGATTTACAGGAGTGTAAACCGAGAATTAATGCGCTTGCACAAAATAATGAGATTATATTTCTTATTTTCACGTGTTTATAAATTTAAAAGCAAGACTTTTGCGTTGAACTATTCAACGCTCGAACTGCAAACTGTTTACTATTAAATTACTTTATGTATTCTTTTCTTCTGATTTTTTTATTTAATGTTTTGGAATCACTTCCCAATTCTTTGGCTTTTTTCCATTGTTCCACTGCTTTTTCTTTTTCGCCCGTTACCGCGAGCACATCGCCGTAATGTTCGAGAACTTCCGCCGAAGTTTCGTCTTTTCCGTACTCAATCGCTTTCTCGATATAAATTTTCGCCATCGTATAAGCGCCCTGTTCAAACAAAATCCACCCGTAAGTATCCAGATACGTGGGATTTGTAGGCTCCGCCTTAATGGTTATGCCACTCATCTGTTCAGCTTTGTCTAAGTTCTTTCTCTCTAATGACAAATAATAACTGTAATTGTTTAAAACCGGTAGGTTCTGCGGATTCAACTTTAAGGCTTTTTCGTAATTTTCGAAAGCAACCACATTGTTTTTGAGAAAATAGTTGATATCGCCAATTTGCCCGTAAAAATCCGATTCTATCATCGAACTTTGAAATTCGGCATTTGCCAATCCTTCTTCGTACGTGCTTAAGGCCTCCTTATATTTCTTCTGTTGAAATTTGGCCAGCCCAAGGTAGAAATAAAACTGCGGCGCAGTAGGAATATTTTTTATTCCCATTTCGGTTATTTCAATTACTTTATCGAGAGCTGTATCGGGTAATGCAATACGAAGCATTTGTTCATATCCGGCAGGATCTGTAGGATTGTCTTTGGTGTAAATCTCGAACTGCTCCATCGCACCTTTTTTATCTTCCTGTAACATCAACACATCGCCGTACATTAAATTAATTCGGGTATTGTTGGGATGCTGCTCAAACATCGATTCGAAAAGCGGATTGGCAGTTTTTATATCTTGCTGGCTTTGACGCAAAACGGCAATGTAACGGACAAGTAACTGGAGTTTTGTATCTACATCCATTTTGCTGCTTGCAATAGCTTTCTGAAGTTCTTCGGTTGCGGCAGTTTTATTGTTGGTTTTTTCGTAGTAATTCACCATAGAGAGAATCAGCGAAGGCTCGTCAGGATCGATAATCTTGGCCTGATCGTAATACGTAAGCGCTTTTTCCGTTTGATTATCCTGCAAATATAAATCGCCCATTAGGAGTTTATAGCGGATATTATCGGGATTCTTATCGATAACGGACTGAATTTCTTCGAACGCCCTCTCCTTTTTATCCATCATATTGTATAACCGGAACTTGTTGAGCGTTATGGCATCGGAAACCCCGGTGTATTTCTGCAAGGTATTCAGCGACTGAATGGCTTTGTCAAGCTCGCCGTTATCGCCATATACATTGGCAAGTTCAAAGTAAAGATCTACTTTGTCGGGATACGTTTTCAGCAGGAAGTTGTAAATATCAATAACTTCTTCTTTCAGATCAAGTTCTTTGCTCAATCCGGCAAGAATCATATTGTAGTAATAATTTGCCGGATCGTATTTCACCGCTTTTCGGAAATAATCCAGCGCAGTATTTTTCTCATTCAGCGAACTGTAATATGCACCCAATTCTACCAAAACACTGGCATTTGTGGAATCGATGGAATGACAATGTTGAAGCAAATCGAAAGCCTCGTCGTACTTACCCAACGTTTTGGCATTCACGGCCTCGTAAAAGTAATAATCGAATTTCCGACGGGTGGTTTCATCTAAAATCAATCCTTTTTCTTGTGAAAGACTTTTTACAGGAAAAAGTAAAAATAAGACACCTAATGCGACTATATATCTTTTGTAATTCATTCTTTATTTTTTTGGTTTTTGCTATTGACTGTTAGCCATTAGCTTTTCTTAATGCACTTCAATATATTCGTATCTCTTGCCAAAAGCAAATAACTAAGTGCAAGTTTATTTTTTACCCGTGTGCCCGAATCCACCCGCTCCTCTTTCAGTTTCGTCTAAATCACTCACTTGCTTCCATTCCACCCTGGCGTGCTGAGCGATTACCATCTGACAGATACGTTCTCCGTCATTGATTGTGAAGTCCTCGTTGGATAAATTTACCAGAATCACCCGAATTTCGCCGCGATAATCAGCATCGATAGTTCCCGGCGAATTTACGATTGAAATGCCATATTTAACAGCCAATCCGCTTCGCGGACGAATTTGCGCTTCATATCCTTCGGGAAGCTGAATATATATTCCGGTAGGGATAAGCGATCGCTGCAACGGCTTCAATGTAATAGGCTCTTCTATATTGGCGCGCAAATCCATTCCGGCAGAGAATGCAGTTGCGTACTCGGGTAGCGAATGTTTCGATTTATTGACAATTTTTACTTGCATAACATCTTAAGGGATAGACAACAAAAAACGGGTTTTGTTTAAACCTGCGAATTTAGTCATTTATACGCAAATATTTGTCAAATTGATAAAATTTAAGGAAAATGCGCCCCAAAAAACGGCTTAATTTTTGTAATTATTATTCCGTGGAGTAAAAAATTGCATATCTTTGTAATTATATGAGCCAACAAGACGATTTATTGAAAAATTTACGCCAAACGCTCAATGAACAAGGTATTGACTCGTTTCACGTGCTGGAAGATCTTGTCCCGATTGAGGAACAGATGGAATATTTCCGTTATTTCGATCGGCTGAGACGGGAGAATTCTCCTTTTGTGCGTGATGAAGAAATTGCCATACTTTTTTCTGCCGATGAGACCCTTGAAAGGAAGAAAAAAAGCTTGTCGAGATTAGCTTCCATTCCCGATGTTGGCGCATACCGTGCCATCGAAACTTACCACAGCAGTCCGCTTGAGCCTGAGTTGTTCAACTGGTCATCGCTGTCGTTGGTAGGCAGTCGGATAATTTTGAGTTCCGATTTGTCGGGACAACAACAAATCTACGTTTCATCCGGTTTGGGCGGACACGAGAAAAAACTTCGTTTTTTTGGTTTGTTTACCACCAATGACCGCCAGCCATTGACCGATTTGCAAAAAGAAATCGTAGATCGGGAATTTCGTTTCCAGCTTCAACAAGCCGATGTAGAAATCGAAAAATTTGAAATCAAAGACAATTATTTTACGCTGCTGATGCTCTTCCCCCTCAATTCCAATGTGCGTGCAAGCATAAACGAAGCGGTGAACGAAATTAACCAATACGGCAACTTCTTAGACCCGAAGTTTTTATTTACGAACGTGAAAATTTTATCGGAGAGAGAAATAGATAAATTGTTGGAGAAGAAGTAGGTTTTCCCTCTAGTCATTCGAAAATATTAATTAACCGATAGAAATTAATTGTGTGCGAAAAATATGAGATTTTTGCTTGTCAAATTGTTTCTGCTGTTGCTCCTTTTCACAGGTATATGCAGTGAAAGTTTTGCGCAAAGTATTCCTTTTGTACCCCCAGCTTTTAATTACACCACCCATAACTACAATGCCGGAAACCAGAATTGGGCTATTGCGCAGGGAAAAAATCGGGTTATCTACGTCGGTAACGATTATGGTTTGTTGAGTTTTGATGGCGTAAACTGGAAATTGAATCTGCTACCCAACAATTTATCCGTAAAGTCGATACTCGTTGACAATTCATTCAGTGAAGAAAAAATCTACGTGGGTTCTTTTGAGGAATTCGGGTTTTTTCAAAAAAATGAAAAAAACGAACTCCTTTATTATTCGTTAAAACATCTCATAAAAGATTTTACGCTTTACAACGATGAAGTATGGACAATTAATAAGTTAGGAAACCTTGTTTTCTTCCAAACTTTCTCATCGTATTTTATTTACAATGAATTGGATAACAGTCTAAAAGCAGAAAAGCCTTATCCGGCGCCTTTGTATTTTTTCAAAGTTCATGACAATCTTTATGCACAATTCATTAACGAGCATTTCTACATTTTTGACGGGGTGCAGTTCCAATTGCTTTTGACGAGAGACAAACTCAATAACGATAACGTTGTATCGGTTTTACCTTTTAATAATGAATTGTATCTGGTTACAACCAACAGCGGAATTTTTTCCTATAACCCGATAAGTAAGAACCTATCACATAGAAAAACAGCTATTGATAATGAATTGAAAAGCGAAACCGTAAATAGAGGAGTGATATTATCAGACTCCACTTTTGTTTTGGGTACGTTGAACAACGGGCTTTATGCATTGAAAACCGATGGCACAGTCCTTTGGCGACTAAATAGGGATAATGGGCTTTATAACAATACTGTATTGGGATTATTTAATGATGAGGACAAGAACCTTTGGGCTACTCTCGACAACGGAGTTTCTTACATTCAAACCAGTTCTCCGCTATCTTTTTTTGAACCTCAGCATATTCGCATAGGGTTGGTTGAAGATATTCTGATCAAGGACGATCAGTTCTATGTTGCAACAAACCAAGGGGTTTACACCTATTCAAACAAACGAAAGGATATTTATCAACTGCCCGATTTTAACGTTCAATCTTGGTTTATCCGTAGTTTTGGCAATCAAATAATTACCGGTAACAACACCGGAACATCCTTTATCCAAAAGGATAGAAAAATAGAAATTTCAGATGCAAGTACAGGCGGCACCGACATTAAAGTTATGAGGATTCATAATAGTGACTTTCTGTTGGAATCAACTTACACTGCTCTTCAGGTTTACTTCCGAAATACAAATGGTCAATGGGTGTATAGCCACAAGGTGGATAATTTTTTCGACCTGATCAACCAATTAGAACAAGACCATGCCGGAAATATTTGGGCAAGCCATATGTACAAAGGCGTTTATAAAATACGTTTAGATGTGCAGTTGAAACGTGTTCTGCTGAGAGATTTTTATCCTACTTTAGATAGTACTGTAACGGCAACTAAACCTATTCGAACAATGAAACTAAAGGGAAGAATTGTGTTTACCAACGGAAATGCTTTTTATACGTATGACGATATTACGCAAAAAATTATCCTCTATGAACAATTGAATCAGCAACTTCCACAACTTACCGATACAAGAAATATCGTTTCAATCAACGATACTGCATTTTGGTTTCTCCGGCCTGAAGAATATACGCTGGTGAAGATTACAAATGGAAAGTATAAAATTTCCGATAAAATTCCTTTCGGTATTTTAAACAACCCTCCCAACACGGGAAGAGGAAATATGTACGTAGATAAAAACAATGTTTCATATTTTTGTTTAAACGGGGGTATAGGAAAATATATCCCTGATGAAAGTTTTCAAACAAATTTGCCGACTCTTGAAATTTCAAAAATCTGGAGTTACAACCGAAAAAACGATACTCCAAAAAACCTGCCGGTCAATGAAAGAAATGTGGTTAATTACTCGGACAATAACCTTACTTTCGAATTTCAATATCCCGATTATAGTAAAAAAAAGTTCGCTGTGGAGTGCTTTCTCGAACATTACGATACCCGCTGGATATCAACAACTCCCGATTTAACCATAACTTATCCTAATCTGCCGGCTAATTCGTATATTTTAAATTCGAGAGTGCTGAATGATATGGGCGAAGTACTTTCAACCGTATCAATTCTTTTTCAAGTGAAAAATCCATGGTACAAAACAACTTTATCCATCGTTATTTATATCATACTCATTTCACTGTTGCTTGCTTTTCTTATCAGAAAGTATATTCAGATGGTTGTAAAAAGGAAGAATAAACTATTTGCAGAACAGGAAAAGGAAAGAATTGCTCAATTGGATCGTCAGGAAAAGATTATAGCCGAAATGAAAAGTGAAAAATTGCAAAATGAATTAACGTATAAAAGCAAAGAATTGGCAAATGCTACGATGATGGTTATCAATCACGAAGAATTATTGAATAAGTTGAAAAGTGAAATTCAGGAAAACATAAGAATTGGAAGAATAACCCGTTCGCACGGTTCCAAACTTGTAAAAATGATAGATAGCAATCTTTCGGGTGAGGATGAATGGGCGCTCTTTCAAGAAAATTTTGATCTTATTCACGAAAACTTCTTCCGCAAGTTAACCGAACAATACCCTGCTTTAACACCGAGCGATTTACGATTGTGTGCCCTTCTCCGATTAAATTATTCATCGAAAGAAATTGCCAAAATGCTTAACCTCACATTACGCGGTGTTGAAGCCGCACGCTACCGCTTAAGAAAGAAACTCAACCTCAATGAAGAAGAAAACCTTGCTTCTTTCATTATTAATTTCAAATAATACCTCGTTTTATCGTATAATAAACACTTATTTATTATATTTATAATCTGCATTTTATAAAGTATGACAGTATATAAACCGTACCCTTTAAAAATATGTTATAAAACATAGAGTATTTTTAAAGAGGTTCCAGCTTGTATAAACTGTAAGGAATACTTTAATTTTGAACTAAATGTATGTTTTAGCAACAGATTTTATAACAAATTAAAAGCATTAGAGTCTATGAAGTTAAAAAGTATTCTTATTCTTTTTTCTTTATTTTCCTTTCTAGGCTTATTTGCTCAACAGCAAATATCTGTGAGGGGAGTAGTAAAAGAAAATACAACAGGCGAACCTGCAATTGGGGTTAGCATTTTAGTAAAAGGTACAACTAACGGAACAATAACCGATATAAACGGAAACTATTCGTTATCGAACGTACCAAGCAATGCAACGTTAGTATTCAGTTACATAGGAATGCTTACGCATGAGGAAAATGTAAACGGTCGTACTTCTATTAATGTAGTAATGATGGAAGATATACAGGCTTTAGACGAAGTAGTGGTTATCGGGTATGGTACTGCCCGAAAAAGGGATTTAACAGGCTCAATTGTTAGTGTAAGCGCAGCAGATATTGCCGATCGTCCATCAACAAACCCACTTGCATCTTTACAAGGTAAGGTTGCAGGTGTGCAGGTTGTAAACACAGGACGAGCAGGACAAGATCCGGAAATTCGAGTGCGTGGAACTAACTCTATTAACGGTTACGCCCCACTATATGTAGTAGATGGATTGTTCTCCGATAACATCAATTATTTAAACCCTGCCGACATTGAATCGATGGAGATTTTAAAAGACCCTTCATCGCTGGCAATTTTCGGAGTAAGAGGTGCAAATGGTGTTATCATTATCAACACAAAAAGAGCAAAAGCAGGTCAAACCTTAGTGAATGTCAACTCTTCTTTCGGCTACAAAGAAGTAACAGACAGAATGCCGATGGCAAATGCAGCTCAATTCCGTGAGCTATATAACGAGCAACGTGTTAATCAAGGATTAGTTCCGTTTGACTACACAAACTGGAATGCTGACACGGATTGGCAAGATGAAATTTTCCAACGCGGTTTCTTATCCAACAACAATGTGAGTATAACAGGAGCAAGTGAAAAAAACCGGTTCTATTTGGGTATCGGATATACATCGGAGCAAGGGAACATTATTAATGAAAAATATTCAAAAGCAACTGTTAATTTGAATAGCGATTATAATGTAACAAACTTTCTGCGTTTCGGATTTCAAGTAAATGGTTCACGAACACTTCCCGCAGATTCAAAAGGAGTTTCTGCGGCCATAAAAGCTGCACCGATATCTCCGGCATACGATGCAACGGGTGAATTATTACATACATTACCCGATTTTCAGCGAGCACAAGTATGGAATCCGTTAATTGACATAGAAACGCGCGCCAACACAAATCTTGGAGTCAACAATCGTGTAGCAGGTAATATATACGGTGAGGTTGACTTTTTGAAAAACTTTAAATTTAAAACAACCTATTCTCTGGATTATTCCGTAGGAGAAAGCCGCGGATTCAGCCCCATTATTTATGTGTATAATCCGGATATCGCTGGAAAAGAGAACTTGAACACAAGCGAAAGTGTTTCTCAGTCAAAATCTACGAGAACCGTAGCGCAAAGCGATTATATCCTTACTTACAACAACTCTTTCGGTTTACATAACTTGACTGCAACTGCGGGTATAACAACCAATTACATTGAGTACTCTTCTTTAAAGGCCTCAAGAAGTCAAAATATCGAAGATATTATCTTCTCCATACCAAGCGACAATACGGATAAGTGGTGGATATCCTCTCTCGGTAACAAATCATCGAACAACGGAAGCAGTCAATACAAACGTTTCACAATGTCTTATCTTGTGAGAGGATTATATAATTATCAAAACAAATATTTGTTTAACGCTTCTTACCGTCGTGACGGAGCTTCTGTTTTCCGCTCTGTTGGAAATACTTGGGACAACTTCTATTCATTTGGAGCAGGCTGGGTAGTTTCAGAAGAAAACTTTATGAAAGAACAAAGTTTTATTGATTATTTAAAACTAAAAGGTTCATGGGGCGTACTTGGAAGCCAAAATACCGGCGGTTACAATTATCCCACCTATCCACGTTTAGTAAGTTCCGGAAGCGCTGTTTTCGGAGACAACATCATTACCGGCTATTCCATTCAGTATCTCCCACAAAACCTATCGTGGGAAAAAACCTACGCTTGGGAAGCCGGACTTGAAGTAACTTTATTAAACAACAGACTACGTATTGAACCGGTATATTATAATAAAGTAACTCACGATATTATTGTAATGCTCTCAGGTTTTTCCGGAGCACGAAATTCCCTCGAAAATTTAGGAAAAATACAAAACAAAGGATTTGAAATTGCCGCATCGTGGACTGACAAAATTGGAAACGGCGATTTCGGATATACAATTTCCGGTAACCTGACAACTATTGATAATAAAGTTCTCTCATTGGGACGTGGTCCCGAAGATGCTATTTATGCCGGAGGCGGTGTTTCTCGTTCATTGGAAGGATATCCCGTTGGACACTTTTTCGGATACCAAGTAATTGGAGTATATCAAAACAGAGAAGATGTAAAGAGATATTATCCTAATAGACTCGGCAGTCCTGCTCCGGGTGATTTGAAGTTCAAAGATGTAAACGGAGATGGAGAAATCACACAGGATGACCGCACTATGATTGGAAATCCTACTCCCGATTTGACTTATGGCTTAAACATCAACCTCAATTATAAAAACTTTGACTTAGGAGTTGATATGATGGGAGTTTACGGAAACGAAGTTTACAGAACTTGGGACGATCCCACTTATGCACAGCTCAACTATTTAACATCGAGAATGAATCGCTGGAACGGAGAAGGAACTTCAAACTGGGAGCCTATCCTGAATCCCGCACGTGCGTTGAACTTAGTAAATTCGAACTATTTTATAGAAGACGGTAGTTTTGTCAGAATCCGAAATATCCAATTAGGCTACACTTTTAATTCGGCTATTCTACAGAAAATCCATTTAAAATCGCTGAGACTGTACACCAACATTCAAAATGTAAAAACATGGAGCAGAAATACCGGTTACACTCCTGAAATAGGCGGCTCGGCATTGGCCTTCGGAATCGACGGCGGAACTTATCCTATGCCGATGATTTATACTTTTGGTTTTAACTTAACTTTCTAAAAATGAAGATTATGAAAATTTCAATAAAACACTCAATAGTTATTCTCTTATTAGCACTATTTTCACTCACAACAGCTTGTAGTGACTTACTGGATCAACAACCTCAGGGAGAATGGGTACAAGGAGATGAAGGAAGTGGAGGCTCGTTTCAATCTGACGTATTTACGCTCTATGCGAAAATCAGAGGTTTCCACGTAACCTCAGGAACAACAGCGCTTGCCATACATTGCTTCCGCTCAGAAGATGCCGAGAAGGGCAGCACTGCATCCGATGGTGCCGCTCACGGCAAAATGTATGACGATTTTGAATACATTACCACCAATGGATTAATTGCCAATTATTGGACTAACAATTATGAAATCATTATTTTGGCAAATAAAATTCTCGACGACATTGCAAAAGCCGAAACTGAAAACGGCACACTAACCGAAGGAGACTTAATCAATAAAGCTGAGGCTCACTTTTTTAGAGCATTCTCTTTCTTCAATTTAGTCAGAGCATTTGGCGATATTCCGAAAATCGATTTCAAAATTGAAAATGCAGAAGAGGCCAACATCCCTAAATCGCCTGCATCTGAAATATATGCACTTATCGATGCCGACTTAACAATTGCCGAGCAACATCTTCCTAAAACATGGGCTCCTGTTTACATCGGTCGTCTAACATGGGGTGCTGCACGCTCTTTACACGCTAGAACATACATGCAGCGCAACGACTGGGCAAATATGTACACCGCCTCAACCGATGTGGTTAAGTCAGGAATCTATAATTTGAATACTCCATACAATCAAATATTTAGAGAAACAGGAGAGAACAACAGCGGGTCAATTCTTGAGTTACAATGTACCGCAACACCATCTCTACCCGGATCAAATGAAATAGGCAGTCAATTCGCACAAGTTCAAGGTGTAAGAGGTGCAGGTGAATGGAACTTAGGTTGGGGTTGGCATACACCAACTCAGTTATTGGCCGATGCATTTGAAGCAGGTGATCCTCGTAAAAATGAGACTTTGCTTTATTTCATCAAAACAGGAGGAGACCCGAGTTCCATCCCCGCAAATCAACCATGGAATGAAAAACCGGTATCGAATGCTGATGTAACAAACAAATATTACAACAAAAAAGCCTATACAAATCCATCTCTTAGAGCTACCTATACAAAAAGCGGTTATTGGTATAATATTCGCCTTATTCGCTACTCAGATGTGGTTCTTATGGCAGCAGAATCGGCAAACGAAACCGGTAAATCTGCCGAAGCAATAAATTACCTCGAAATGGTTCGCGCCCGTGCTCGTGGCAATAACGCTTCTATTTTACCAAAAGTTACATCTACCGATCAAACAGTACTCCGCAATGCAATCAGGCACGAACGCCGTGTTGAATTGGGTATGGAATTCGACCGTTTCTATGATTTAGTGCGCTGGGGCATAGCAAAAGAAGTTTTACATGCTGCCGGAAAAACAGGATATCAAGACAAACACGCCCTATTGCCACTGCCACAAGCAGAAGTAGATAAATCAAACGGCGTATTGAAACAAAATCCAAATTATTAAACATCAAAAAAGAAATTGTTATGAAAAAAATAGGATTCATAATTTTAGCTATTATAGGATTGTCTTTTACATCTTGTTTTCAAGATTTAGGACAAAATCCACCGTTCGATTTTCCCGAACAGCCAACTCCCCCACCTCTTGGTGCAGACGGACAAATTTTTTATATGTCATTCGATGAAGATTTTGAAGATTATCAAAGTTTAGCAGAAGCCACACCACAAGGAAATCCAACCCGTACAGATGGCAAAAAAGGAAAAGCTTATACCGGTGCGAAAGATAGCTATCTTACCTTTGGTATCAGTAATCTAGCCGCTCCATTGAGCACTGAAATGACATTTGGTTTTTGGTACAAAGTAAACGCTAACCCCGATAGAGCAGGTATTCTCGTAATAGGACCGCCTACCGAGGGACAAGCAGCTAATCAACAAAACAACAGAACTTCAGGTATTAGAATCTTTCGTGAAAATGCATCCGGCAAACAACGCATTAAAGCTAATGTTGGAAACGGCACAGCAGACACTTGGGTTGACGGAGGCACAAAAGCTGACTTAGATCCAACCAATGCTGAATGGAAATATATAGCTCTTGTTTTAACCGAAGGCAAAGTATTCTTTTATATTGACGGCGTAGAGGTTTCCGCACCAAATTTCTCTAAAATAAGTTGGACGGGATGCGATATTATGTCTATCGGTTCCGGAGCACCGCGCTTTACAGGATGGAATCATCTCTCGGATAATAGCCAAATAGATGAACTTCGTATCTATAATAAAGCACTTTCTGCAAACGAAGTCAAAAACTTAATGAACAAATAAAATAAATCTTTCAATCCCGTCAATCCTCTTATTTTATGGATTGACGGGGTTTCATCCGGTTTTCTATTATTCCATTTTCCTTGTAATATATAAAACATGTAATTGCGAAAGATATTTTTTGCAGGTTGAGTTTATGAAAAGATTTTTACACTTGTTTTTCATTTATACTACTCTTTGTGTTCTTTTATCTTGCGAAAAGAATACCGAAGAACCTGCAACCAAACTCTTTCAAATAGAATCAGTTGAAATAAACGGAATAAAGAACTCCTCTTCTTTTAATGACATCAGTCCCGATATAATTATCTCGCTCATCTTCTCCGATAATGTAAAAACTTCTACCGTAGAAAAAAATATTACATTAGCTAAAACTGCAGGAAGTAACGTAGCTTTGACTTATACGACTGATAAGAACACGGTTATCATTAAACCTGTAAAAGAACTTTCTCCCTATGCCGATTATCAATTGGTCATAAATACAGGATTAAAGTCTGAATCGGGCTCACTTATTGCAAGTGGAAAAGTATATTCTATCAGCACAGGAATAAACCCAACGGACAAATTTCCTCGCATCTCCGACGATGAATTACTCACTTTGGTACAAAAGCAAACATTTAAATACTTTTGGGATTTCGGACACCCTACAAGCGGAATGGCGCGAGAACGAAGCACATCGGGAAACACCGTTACCACAGGCGGAACGGGCTTTGGAGTAATGTCGATGATTGTGGCTGCCGAAAGAGGATTTATTACGAAAAATGAGGCTTTGGAACGTATTCAAAAGATTGTAACATTTCTGGACACTAAAACCACGAAGTATCACGGAACTTTTGCTCATTGGATCAACGGCGAAACGGGCGCTACAATGCCTTTCAGCACATACGACAACGGTGCGGATTTGGTAGAGACATCTCTTTTGTTTCAAGGATTGCTTACAGCAAAGCAGTATTTTAGTGCAACAAATATCGAGGAAACAAAACTTCGAAATGACATCACTCGCTTATGGGAAGCTATTGAATGGAATTGGTTCCAAAAAAACAATGAAAACGTATTATATTGGCATTGGAGCCCCCAATATAGTTGGCAAATGAATCTGAAAATATCGGGATGGAACGAATGTCTTATCACTTATGTTCTCGCCGCTTCTTCTCCAACTTACCCTATATCGAAACAAGTTTACACTGAGGGGTGGACACGTAACGGCTCCTTTACAAACGGAGCAACCTATTACAATCTCAAACTACCATTGGGGCCCGCATATGGTGGCCCGCTGTTTTTCGCTCATTACTCTTTTCTTGGTATCAACCCAAATGGACTATCGGATACCTATACAAACTACTTTGAACAAAATAAAAATCACTCTCTCATTAATTACAATTACTGCGTTGAAAATCCAAAAAAACAGAGCGGATATAGCGCAAACTGTTGGGGATTAACAGCAAGCGACGGCAATTCGGGATATAGTGCGCACTCACCCACAAACGACAAAGGCGTAATTGCTCCAACAGCCGCATTGGCTTCTTTCCCTTATACTCCCAAAGAGTCGTTGGCAGCACTACATTTCTTTTATTATAAATTAGGAGATAAACTATGGTCTAATTATGGTTTTTTGGATGCATTCAATCTCTCAGAGAACTGGTTCAACAATCAATATATAGCTATTAACCAAGGCCCGATTATTATTATGATTGAAAACTATCGTACAGGATTGTTATGGGAACTCTTTATGAGCAACCCTGAAGTTCAATCAGGCTTATCAAAACTCGGTTTTTCATACACAAAATAATTATTCTATAATGAACAACTTAACAAAACTTTTCACGTATTTAAGTATTGCTACGATTGCACTGCTAGCTGTTTCATGCTTGAATAACAAAGCAACAGACTCCTCTGAAACACAAAGCACAGGTCGCCCGACATCATTTGCATCCGACGATGAGTTTCTCGACTTCATTCAAAAAACACACATCAATTATATGTGGGAAGGAGCAGAAAAAACATCGGGATTAGCGCCCGAACGCATCCATATGGATAGTGTTTATCCCGAAAACGATGCCGATGTAATTACTACCGGTGGGAGTGGTTTTGGTATTGCCGGACTTATCGTGGGAATTGAGCGTGAATTTATTCCGCGAGCCGAAGGCGTTATAAGACTTCACAAAATTGCCGATTATTTAGCAAAAGCCGATCGGTTTCACGGCGTTTGGTCTCACTGGATATATGGTCCGACCGGAAAAGCAAAACCTTTTAGCAAAAAAGACAATGGTGGCGATCTGGTGGAAAGCGCTTTTCTGATACAAGGATTGCTTATAGCCCGCGAATACTTTAAAAATGGAAATGAAACGGAGAAAGAACTCGCGGCAAAAATCGATAAATTGTGGCGAGAAATGGATTGGACATGGTATTTGAACAACAAAAATGTACTGTATTGGCACTGGAGTCCCGAATACGAATGGGAAATGAACTTTCCTTTAGAAGGCTACAATGAATGCCTTATAACCTATATTCTGGCAGCATCATCGCCTACTCATACAATTCCCGCATCGGCTTATCATCAAGGTTGGGCACGTGGCGGCGCAATTAAAAGCGATAAAACAGCATACAATTTTCCATTGGTTGTAAAACATAACGGAGCGGAAGAATATGGCGGTCCTCTTTTTTGGGCGCATTATTCTTACATCGGATTAAGCCCGAAAGGACTAAAAGACCAATATGCCGATTATTGGGAAGTTAACAAAAATCAGGCGCTTATTAACTACAACTATTGTAAGCAAAATCCGAAAGGATTTAAAGGTTACAGCGAAGATTGCTGGGGATTAACCGCAAGCTATACTGTTGACGGATACACTGCACACACACCGATGAAAAACGACAAAGGCGTAATAACTCCAACGGCGGCTTTGTCGAGTTTTCCTTACACTCCCGAACAATCGATGCGGGCTTTAAAGTATTTTTACAACGAAATGGGCGAAAAGCTGTGGGGTAAATACGGCTTTTACGATGCTTTCAGTATTCAGGACAACTGGTATCCAATACGATATTTGGCAATCGACCAATTAACCATTGCTCCTATGATAGAAAATTACCGCACAGGATTACTTTGGAATCTTTTCATGGGAGCGCCCGAAATTCAGGAAGGATTAAAGAAACTAGGATTCACTTATCAACCGCAATAGAAAAATAACAGATATGAAGCGATATCAACTATTCACAATCATTATCCTACTCGCATTTTTGGGATGTGGACAAGGAACAACAAAACGTTCAGCATGGCAAAGTTTTAGTGGCGACAAACGTATTGAGAAACGTGTCGATTCTGTGTTGAAACTGATGACACTCGAAGAGAAAATAGGACAAATGACACAGTTTTCCGCCAACTGGTCGATTACCGGTCCGGTGATGTCCGACGATTTTCAACCTTATCTCGAAAAAGGACTTATCGGAAGCATTTTCAACGCCACATCGGTAAAAGGTGTACGTAAAATGCAAGAAATCGCGGTTGAAAAAACCCGATTGGGCATTCCTATTCTTTTCGGACAAGATGTGATTCACGGATACAAGACTATTTTTCCTATTCCGCTCGGCGAAGCCTGCTCATGGGATTTGGAGATGATGCGCAGGACAGCAGAGATTGCCGCCATTGAAGCTGCTTCCGACGGAATTAACTGGACATTTGCACCGATGCTCGATATTGGTCGCGATGCTCGCTGGGGGCGCGTAATGGAAGGTGCCGGCGAAGATCCTTATCTTGCAAGTAGAATTGCAGAAGCGCGTGTTGTGGGGTTTCAAGGGGGAAATGATTGGAAATCTTTAAAATCAACAAGCACTCTTTTAGCATGTGGGAAACATTTGGCAGCCTACGGAGCAGCCGAATCGGGACGCGATTATAATCCGGCAGAACTTTCGGAACACACGCTCAGAAATGTGTATCTGCCTTCTTACGAAGCTGCTGCGAAAGCGGGTGTTGGAACATTTATGGCATCATTCAACGAAATAAACGGCATACCGGCAACTGCCGACAAATGGCTGCTAACCGATATTTTAAGAAACGAATGGGGTTTTAAAGGATTTGTTGTGAGCGACTATACCGGAATTAACGAACTGGTTCCTCACGGAGTTGCAAAAGACGAAAAACATGCGGCACAATTAGCTGCAAACGCGGGTGTCGATATGGATATGACCGGAGCTACGTTTATCAAATACCTCGAAGAATCCGTTAAAGAAGGAAAAGTATCCGAACAAGTTATCGATAACGCTGTCAGAACTATTTTGGAAATAAAGTTTTTACTCGGCTTATTCGATGACCCATACCGCTATCTTGACGAAGATCGTGCACAGCAAAACACAATGACGCCCGAGTTTATGGAAACAGCACGTAAAGCGGTAGCTTCATCGGTTGTATTGTTGAAAAACGAAAATAACATCTTACCTATTACAAAAGAAAGCGGTAAAACCATCGCACTTATCGGACCTTTAATGAATGACTCCGTCAACCTGAACGGCGAATGGGCGGGATTGGGCGACAGAAACAAAAGCATCCCTATTCTTAAAGGACTTACCGATAAATATATAGGCACATCGGTAAAACTTATTTATGCCGAAGGTTCAACAATCACTGAAACGTCTGCTGCAAAAATAGCCGAAGCAGTTGCTGCTGCAAGAAAATCCGATATTGTAATCGCCGCAATGGGCGAAGACTTCAACTGGTCAGGTGAAGCCGCCGTGCGCACCGATATTCGCCTGCCGAACGCTCAACTTGAATTGCTGAAAGCATTAAAAGCAACCGGAAAACCCATTGTTTTAATTACGTTAAGCGGTCGTCCCTTAGATTTGTCGTGGGAAGATGAAAACCTCGATGCCATTCTGCATGCATGGTTTCCCGGCACACAAGGCGGACACGGAATTGCCGATGTAGTTGCCGGAGATTATAATCCGTCGGGCAGATTAGTAATGAGTTTCCCTCGAAATATAGGACAAATTCCCATCTACTACAACCAAAAAAGTACCGGACGTCCTGTTGATTTAAATAACGAAAAAATCGACTATAAGTCAAGCTACTTAGACACATCCATTACACCTCTTTATCCTTTCGGATACGGATTAAGTTACACCACGTTTGCCATTAGCGATGTAACTACAGATAAAAAAACGATGCAAACTGTCAAGGATAAAATCACAGTATCTGCAAGTGTGAAAAACACCGGAGCGAAAGATGGAGAAATCGTTGTACAACTATACGTTCGCGATTTAGTAGGAACAGTCACCCGCCCGATAAAAGAATTGAAGGGATTCCAAAAAGTATCGTTAAAGGCAGGCGAAAGCAAACAACTCTCGTTTGAACTTACTTCGGAAAATTTAGCTTTCTACAACATTGATATGAAGAAGCAAACCGAACCGGGCGATTTTAAATTATGGATTGCTCAGCACTCTTCCGACAATTCAAATGAAGTGAGCTTTTCGGTAGAATAAATCAAGTATAAAAGACAAAAAAGAGTAGCCTGAAAGCTACTCTTTTTTGTCTTTTCACCTTTTGCAATCAGTACGGTAATTTTCTCGATGAACGCTTTTTATTTACAAACGTAAAAATTTTAAGCGAAGCGGAAATTGAGAAGTTGTTGAAGAAGTAAGATTACTTCTCTTTCGGTTTTTGACGCTTAAAAGAGGATGGTTTATCTTTAAAATCTCTTTTTCTTCCTTTATCAAATAAATCTTTTTCCTGTTTCCCAAACTCTTTCTTTTTAAACCCTTCGCGTTTACCGTCAAATTTTCTGTCGGTATCTCTCTTTTTAAACTCACACGGTTTGCGGTCGCCGTCAAACGGGCGGTCGCCTCTGGGTTTTCGGTCGTTATTGAAAGAACGTTCACGTGATTTAAATGGATGGTCTTCGGTTCTTTCACGTTTTGGAAAATCGCGACGAGGTTTTTCGTCTCTACTAAACTCGCGTTCACGACGAAATTCGCGCTGCGGCTTTTCTTCATCGCCCTGCTCCGAACGACGCGAACGGCGATATCCTTCTTTAGAATTTCGCTCCAAATGTTCTTTATCAGGACGACAGCGTTCCGTTCTGGGATGGTCATCGCGCTTTCCCGAAAAGATTTCATACTCACGCATTTCACATTCAAGCGCGCCATTGTATAAGAAAAACCGATGAGAAGGCTTTAACCCGATTTTATCGAAACACTCTTTCTTAAAACTGAGCACAAAAGTCCGATATCCGGTAAAAACGTGTTTCAATCGCTCGCCAATCATGCTGTAAAGCTCATCTAAATCTTCCACCTTAATTCGTTCTCCATAGGGCGGATTAGTCATCAAAACGCCTGTTTCGGCAGGAGCTTTGGTGTATTGCTGCATGGGCTTCACACTTAAATCGATATATTTTTGCAATCCGGCATTTTTGATGTTTTTTTCGGCAATGGCTATCATTTTCGGCGAAATATCGGAACCGACGATGCGATGAGAAAACTCGCGCGATGTGCTGTCGTCGTTGTAAATTTCGCTAAACAAATCGGCATCAAAATCATTCCACTTCTCAAAAGCAAAATTTTCGCGATGAATCCCCGGAGGAATTCCCAACGCAATCATTGCCGCTTCAATCAATAACGTTCCCGAACCGCACATAGGGTCAACAAACACGCTTTCTCCTCTCCAACCCGATTTCAAAATCATTCCGGCTGCCAAAACTTCATTCAGTGGAGCATCGCCTTGCGCCACGCGATAACCGCGTTTGTGCAGCGATTCTCCCGAACTGTCGAGCGCCAATGTACATTTATTGTGAGCAATGTGAATGTTAAAAACCACATCGGGATTCGTAATACTTACCGATGGGCGTTTTCCATACTTTTCGTTAAACCAATCGGCAATGGCATCTTTCACTTTATATGCCACAAATTTGGAATGCGTGAAAATATGCGAAAAGACAACGGCATCAATGGAAAATGTTTTGTCGAGCGATAAATGCTCTTCCCAATTCAGCTTTTTCAGCTCTTCGTACACCTCATCGGCTGTTTCGGCTTTAAAATTGTAAATGGGTTTAAGAATTCGCAATGCCGTACGACAATGAACGTTTGCTTTGTACATAAGCGCTTTATCGCCGGTAAATGAAACCATTCGCGTACCAATTTCAACATCGTTGGCGCCTAACTGAGTTAATTCTTCGGCAAGCACATCTTCGAGCTCCGCCATGGTTTTGGCGATAAGAGGAAAGTTTTCGGATTGAGCCATTGTTTGATTTTCAATAATTAAGGTGCAAAGATAAAGAAAATTTAGGATTTGGGGTTGGGCGTTGAGAGAAGAAGAATGGAAAAATTTGGTTGCTAAGTTTGTTTTTAATAATTTAGTTCAAAAATAGAATACCGAAAATGTTTAAACTAAAAAGTTATTTATCTCAACCCTATCCTGCAAATAGGAATCCGATTCTTATTATTGCGGTATCTTCCGCTCTTGTGTTTTTTATACTTGCGATATTCCAACCCTTTGGATTACAAAATATAAAAAACCATAAACTATTGATTATTATCGGATATACAATTGTTACTACAATATGTATGACAATCGTTTCTTTCGTTTTTCCTAAAATATTTACATCTCTTTACGAACCAGAAAATCAAACATTGGGCAAAAATTTTCTGAAATCTATTATACTTATTGCCCTGATAGGTTTAGGAAATTTTGTATATGACTGTATAATATACCAACGTCCTATGTATGAATGGTTAATATTGTTATACAAGTATATGATTATTACTTTTTTGGTTGGAATTGTTCCGGCATTTGTATCGGCAATGATTATATTTAATATACATCTGAAACGCAATTTGAAATCGGCAGAAAACCTGACTAAAAAAATAATGGCAAAAAAACACAACGATGAAACAGATAAGATAAAAGCTGACGAGGAAATTGTTTTACAGGGAACTACCAAAGAAAGTCTACAAGTGTTTGTCGATGATATTATTTATGCCGAAGCGGTCGGTAATTATGTAAAATTCACTTATTGGAACAATGGAACTGTTGCCTATAAGACTATACGCAATACACTACAGTCATTAACAGAAAATTTAAAAACCCATTCAACCATCATTAGGGTACACAGAGCATTTTTAGTTAACACTACACACATAAAAAAAGTAAATGGAAATTCGGCAGGCTATAAACTATCTCTAAAAGGAATATCGGATGAGATTCCCGTTTCGCGTTCATACATAAAAAACTTTAATGAGAGGTTATAAAATTGTAGTCTGTCCCATATTTTTGTCATTTGTCACAATCTTTTTCAATATTGGTTTACGGGAATTACTTTTGTCGAAAAAAACAAAATGAAAAAAATTTATCTAACTACCCTGTTTATTGTTCTCATCCAAAATAATATCGTATTCGGACAGATGGATGAGCGCTTTTATTATCCCGATAAGGAATGGATAGAAATAAATTTCCCGAACTATGAAGAAATTATTCTATATCAAGAACAAGACACCGTTTATTCTCTTTTTCTAAAATCTAATAGAGAAGTAAAAGCTACCATTCTTTATTTTCACGGAAATGGAAGCAATAATTCCAAATGGGCGAGTTTAATGACTCCACTGACTGATGATGGGTTTCAAGTGTGTATGTTGGATTATCGCGGATATGGAAAATCTACGGGAAAACCAACACATCTGAATATTGCATACGACGCACAAATGCTCCTTGATTCTCTCTTAGCAAGAAAAGACATTAATGGATTCCCGTTAATTATTTACGGGGCATCTATTGGAACTCAGATAGCCACCTATTTAACAAAAGAAAATAATGCAAAGGTGAACGCATTGATTCTTGATGGCACAATTCTATCGTTTACCGATATCGCGTTGCAAACTTCTCCACCCGAATATCATGATGTTATTCAACAATTTGTGAAATCACCCTATTCAGCAAAAGAAGATATTAAGGAAATCAAAAACATTCCAATCTTATTTATTCATTCTAAAGAAGATGAGATTTCCATTGATGGAGCAAAAAAAGTTTATGATAATGTGAATGTTTCCTGTCGAAAAGAATTTTGGACATACGAGGGTAAGCATTTGGAAGCATTAAAAAAATATCCGCAACAAAGCGTTGTCCACATTAACAAACTTATTTAAAATTTTAAAAAAGGATAATGAGTGATTTCTAATTGGTGATTTCACAACTTCACCTTAACTCCCCCGCCGGCGCAGGTCTATGACCTGTGCCTTGAAAGATTTCAAAAAACAATTTTTATTCGAAACATTTCGCTAATTTTGTTTTTGCTTCGCAACACACACTTCACAGAAGTGCGCGAGCAAGGGATAACCACAATTTGGAAGTTAAAGTTAACTTCTTGTAAATAATGTTTTTATTAACAATAGACCAATACAATCTAAAATACGAAATTTCGTAGTTAAAAATGTTTTCGTTAAACTTTGTTTGGTTTAAAATATAATCACTACCTTTGCGAAGTAACTATCATAAATTGATATTTACTTCTATATATGGCAAAACAATTTTACAAAGCAATCTATTTCAGCGATTATCCGTCCGATGACACAAAAGACAAATCCATAACATTGGCTTTTAGTGAACCGGAAGTTCCATACTACTCAAAAGTTAAGGATATGTCCACGCAAGAAATAAAAGAACTCATTGGCATCAAGACATACAAGCAACTTACCTTGTTCGCAGACAAGCAAGAGCGTTCAATCAACCAAGTCGTAAAACGCTTGATAAAACAAAACCTATCAGAAGTTGATCAAATTAACGGGATAACGAAAAAGGATGTGACCTTTGTAAAAAGTAAAAATATGCCTTTTCAGCGTTGGTATCCTTATATTGAAGGTTACTCAACGGACTTTGTAAAATCGCTTATTGAAAACTTTGACATCCAAGATACACTAATATACGAACCATTTGCAGGAACAGGCACTACTCTTTTCGCTTCTGACGAAGTCGGTTTGTCAACCGTTTATTCCGAAGTCAATCCTTTACTTCAATTTCTAATACAAACAAAATTAACCGTTCTTAAAGCAAAAAAACAGCAGCGTAAAAAATTATCAAGCAACCTAACAGATATTTCAAATTCAATTTTAGAAAACATAGAAAAGTTTGAAGAAGATAAAGCCCTAAAAGAAACTTACATATCATTGTTTGCCGATAGCAAATATTTTTCTGACAAAACATTATCGCAAATACTAAAACTACGTTCTTACATTGATATTGTAAGATTAGAAGATGAACTTTTGGCTGATACTTTAACTATTGCGGTTTTATCATGCTTATTGCCTGTTTCTTATTTGAAAAAAGTAGGCGATGTTCGTTTCAAAACGCAAAAAGAAATTGAGAAAGAATTGAAAACATTTAATGAAACGCTTCCTCAAAAAATCGCTGACATTGCTGAAGATGTTTTGAATTTTAATTACTCTTTGAAAAATAAGCACGAGTTTATTCTTTCAAACGCAAAAAATATCAGCAGAGTAAACGAATTAAAATTCGGTGCAATCATAACAAGTCCACCATATTTGAACGGAACAAATTATTTCAGAAATACAAAGATTGAGTTGTGGTTTCTTCGCTATTTACAATATGAAAACGATTTACGCTTTTTTAGAGACCAAGCATTAACAAGCGGAATCAATGATGTTAAAAAAGAATACGCTTATTTGAACGGATTAGACATTTCAACAAAAAGTAAAATTCTAAATTCAACACTTAAAGAACTTGACAAAAAAGCTTATGATTCAAGAATTCCGATAATGGCGAGAAGCTATTTTGAAGAAATGTATCAGATTTTCAGAGACTGTAAACCACATTTAGAAAATAAGGCAAAACTTCTAATTGATATCGGTGATTCAATTTTTTGCGGTGTTCATATCAAAACAGATGAAATATTAATTGAATTGCTCACAGAACTTGGGTATAAGATTACTGACAATAAGATACTACGTAAAAGACGGTCAAAAAACAAAGAAATTCTAACACAATCATTGCTTATATTTCAATACATCCACAAAAACAGAAAGCACTTCAACGACTATGAACCTGCGTTCTGGAAGGCGAGTTGGCAACAATTCAAAACTGTTATTCCACATCAGCAAGAGCCTTTTTCAAGTAGAAACTGGGGACATAACAATCATTCCCTTTGCTCATATCAAGGTAAATTAAAACCTGCGATAGCGCATCATTTGGTAAAGACTTTTGTTCCCGAAAATGGTTCTATGCTTGATCCATTTTCCGGTGTTGGGACAATACCATTTGAAGCAGCACTAGCAGGAAAAATGTCTTATGGAATTGATATTAGTTTGCCAGCCTTTTACATTTCACAAGCAAAGGTTTCTGCACCAATTGTCGATGAAAGTTATAGATACATCAACTCTTTAAAACAGTTCATCTCAAAAGGTGAATGTACGAAAGATGAGTTGAATGAAGCGCAAAGTTTCGGTTTAAACAAAACGCTCGCTGAGTACTACGAAGAAAAAACGTTGAGAGAAATTTTACTTGCGAGAAGATTTGTAAAAGAAAATTATCCAAAAACACCAAGCGAAATGCTGGTTGTAGCTTCACTCCTTCATATATTGCATGGGAACAGACCGTATGCACTTAGTCGCAGGTCGCACCCGATTGTGCCGTATGCTCCAACAGGCGAATTTGTGTACAAAAATTTGATTGAAAAATTGACTGAAAAAGTTAATAGAGTAATAAATGAGGAATTAACTTCGATCTTCAAAAATGGAAAAATTTTCAATCAAGATTCGACCATAATTTGGCCTCAGGAAATAAATAACTTAGATGCTATTATAACATCGCCACCGTTTTTTGACAGCACAAGATTTTACTTGGCAAATTGGATTCGCATTTGGTTTTCGGGGTGGTCTGAAAAAGATTTTAAACATCAACCAAATTCTTTTATTGACGAAAGGCAAAAAAAAGACTTTGCTATTTACGAAAGCATTTTCCGTCAGTCAAAAGAGCGATTAAAAAAAGACGGAGTCTGTGTTTTGCATTTAGGAAAAAGCATAAAATGTGATATGGCAGAAGAATTACAGAAAATTAGTAAGCGTTGGTTCAAAACATCAGACCTATTTGACGAAAGCGTTGAACATTGTGAATCTCACGGCATTAGAGACAAAGGAACAGTAACTTCGCATCAATATTTAGTGCTTGTTTAAATTTATTTGAATCCTAATAGTTTTTTGTTTTCAACAGAAAGATTTTCAACTAAATCATAAACTTGAAGTATCTTTTTGATTTCCTTGATTCGTTTCGGCAAGTCTGATTTTTCTCTTACTTGCAAATAACGTTCAACACCCTTATTGACATCAATATTGTGATTCATTATCGGATGTTTGCTTGAAATTAAAGCAATGTTAGCCCCAGTTATTTTTGCAAGTTCAAGTAGTTCGTTATTTGTATAAAATTTACTTGGCCATTTATCCCGTTTGTTTTCGTTAGCATTTCGGGAAAGCAAAGCAGCGTTTTCTTTTTTCAAAGGATATAAATATTTTGACGGTAGAATATGGTCAACAGCCCAAGTATCACGTTTGTTTATATCCAACGGCTCTTTAGTTTTAAAACACCGTCCATCAAATCGTATAAACAAATCTGTAAAGTCTATAGATTCATTTTCTTCTTCCAAAAACAGATCGGCAATTCTACGCCTTACAGCAGATTCGTGTAGTTGCTCTTTTGTTCTCTTTGGATTTAAGACAGCATTAATAGCACCTTTACAGCTACGACATTCCATTTGTTTTTCAAGTGGCCCCCAACCGGAATGCTTACTAAATGCATTGAATGGCAAAATCCTTGTGCAAACATTACATTGTTTCCAATAAGATTCGGGGTGTTCGGTTGCTATTCGAAAAAATCCTTCCCAAAATCGTAAGGCAGTTGTAGAATCGGCATTATTGTGTTCTTCTTCCCAATTGTCAAATGGCAAATCTGTTTCTTTTGAATGAACATAACCACAATGTTTACACTTCCAGACAGCAGTTTCGATGGCTTCCTGAGGTGTAAGCAACTGTTGTCCGACTTGAACATAATTCATTTCGTGACAACTTACACACTTGTAAGCTACCCAAGCATCGTGGTAAGGTATTCCCTCAACTCTTAAAATACCTGTTTTATTTACTGTTTTTCTTCTTGCCATTGATTTATAAATATTTACAAAAATACTATTATTAAGCAATTTAATCTTTACACATCATTAACAATTGCAATTTAGAAGACCACCAAACCATTTTTCCCTCAAAACTTCACCTTAATTCTCGCAGGTTTTCCTTCATTCCAAAACGCATCCAACGCAGTAACCACATAGGTATAACGATTACTTCCTCCTTCGTAAGGTAAAACAAAGAAATTGTCGGATGTAATTTTAACGATATTTTCCGCCCGATTTATATCCGCTTTTTCGCCCTGCTTAAACCGATAAACCACAAACCGTTGTGCGGTTTCGGGATTTTGGGGCTGCTTGTTATGCTCCCAGGTAAGAAAGTGCATATCTTCAGTGTAAACCTCGGTAAGTTTTTTCACTTTATCAGGACGACCATTGTGCATGTGCGTGTAAGCGGGAATCAGCGATTTTGCCCGATGGGTATTGGTTTTGAGCGTGGTTGCCACATCGGAATAGTTATCGAGAATTAAATAACCGTACCAATAACAATTTCCGTGTACAAAAGACATTTCGCGCGATTGACGAATTTTGGTATCCAACTCGTTTTTATCTACGGCGCGCTTTAAATCCTGCCCGATATAAAGCGGTTGCTCAAAATTATTAGCATTCCACCAATGCAAAAGCGTGGTATAATCGGCACGTTCGTGCCCAATTTCCCAATAAAGTTGCGGCAAATTATAATCTATCCATCCTTTTTGCACCCAGAGTTTAATATCGGCATACAGGTCGCCGTAATTTTCCAATCCGTTGGTATCGCTCCCGTTGGGGTCGTTGCGCTTGTTGCGGTAAATACCAAACGGACTAATACCGAATCGCACCCAAGGTTTTGTTCCGGCAATGGTCTGTTTTATTTGTTGAATCAGTAAATTCACATTATTGCGTCGCCAATCGGCACGCTGTTCGGGCGAAAAACCTTGAGAAACGGCATAAGTGTTGAAGCTGTTATCATCGGGGAAAGGCGTGCCGGCAATCGGATAAGGATAGAAATAGTCGTCCATGTGAATGGCATCTACATCGTAACGCGAAACGATATCGCGTACAACATCGCAAATGAAACTCCTGTTTTCGGGTAATCCCGGCTCGAAATAGAGCTGGTTTCCATATTGCACAAAACGTTCGGAATATTTCCAATAAATATGATCGGGCGCAAGCGGATTGTTAATGTTTGTTTTCACCCGATATGGATTCAGCCACGCATGCAACTCCATTCCGCGCTTATGACATTCTTCGATGATAAAAGCCAGCGGATCAAAATCGGGGTCATCAGGAGCTTTTCCTTGCGTTCCTGTTAAAAATCGGCTCCAGGGCTCCAAATTCGATTTATAAAAAGCATCGGCTTCGGGACGCACTTGAAAAATCACGGCGTTTATACCGGCCTCATCCAACTTACGCACCATATCGGAAAGATAAAACTTCATTGCCGCGCTGTTCATTTTCTGATATCGATCTTGCCCAACGGTATGAATCCATGCGCCTCGAAATTCGTGTTTGGGCGTTGAATCGGCCTTGCGAATCAGCGCATGTTTTGATGAACCACAATTCAACAGGGAAAACGATGTAAAGGCTATTAAAATAATTCTAAGGGACTTCATATTTTAAAAATTAGACGGAACAAACAAAGAGTCGTCGCTTTCAAGCAAACCTTCCACCACACGCTGTTTTGGATAAACAACTATGCGGCTATGATGGGGAAAACGCTCTTCGAGACGGGTAGGCAAATGATCGAGGATATTCATATAAGAGATATATCCCTGATGCGCCGATACGAAAATAATCATATCGCCTTCCTTGATGTAATCGCCGCAAGAAAGCGGATCGTGCCAATCTACAAACGGTTTAAAGGTGAAAAGCGCGCTGCCGTTTTTCTTGCCGCCAATAACCGATTGCGTATCGGGATGTCCCAGATGCAAAATGGGCGCCGATAACTCCTGCGATAACTTCACCACTTTTTGAAGCCACAAATCAAATCCAAGTTCCCTCTCTACAAGCGGGGGAGAAATCACCACAATACGTTTATGCGTAATTAGTTTCTGTTCGATGTGGCAGATAAACATATTCTTATCTACATTCTTGATAATAAGATCCACCTTATCGCCTAACAGTTTTTCTAACACTCCCGTTCTTCCCGGCCACCCCAAAATCACAATATTCGTCATCAACTCGCGCGCCGTACGGACAATTCCGCTTGCAGCGTTATGATCGATGGTGGTAATAATATCCACGTCAATTTCGGCTGCTTTTGCATTTTGCACAAATTCTTGCAGTTTTTTTCGGAAGCTCACGATATTTTTCTCGGCTTCTTCATTATTGGGTACAACACCCAACAAGGAAACAGAATTTACCGACCTTTTATCTTTCATCAGCAAAGCAAGTTCCACATGATGCCCGATATTTGAAGGATTGGCAATGGGCACTAAAATTTTCTCCTGTGCAAAGGCACCCAAATCAGACTCCGAGAATGGATCATTTTCCTGACTAATTGCAAGCTCACGCGCAGACTTTTGTGTGACTAACGATGCTACAATGCAGGTTAGCAATATAAGGATAATAGTTCCGTTTAAAATATATTCGTCCAGAATTCCGGCATTGTATCCCACGATAATTACCGCGATGGTGGCCGCGGCATGCGAACTGCTTAACCCGAAAATAATATTCCTCTGAACAACCGAATACTTGAAAACAATCTGCGTAAAAAAGGCCGCCACCCATTTTCCAAAAATTGCCGTAATGGTAAGTGCTATGGCTATAATTGCCGTAGTGAGCCCGTTGAAAACTACCGATACATCCACCAACATTCCCACTGAAATTAAAAAGATGGGAATAAACAGCGAGTTCCCAAAAAACTCAATCCGGTTCATCAATGCCGATGAATGCGGAATTAACCTGTTCAGAGTTAAACCCGCGGCAAAAGCCCCGATAATCGGTTCAATTCCCCCAAGTTCGGCTAAAAAACCGCAAAGAAACAAAATGAACAACACAAAAATAAAATGCAAATATTTCTCACCTTCGGCTTTTTGGAAAAACCATTTGGCTATTCGCGGAATAAGAAAGAAAACAATAACTGAAAAAACTGCCAGCGAAATCAGCAACCGCAACAGAAACCACAAATCCAATCCGCCATCCGTATTCGACAAAACAAGCGCGAGAATGACCAACACTGCCGTATCGGTCAGGATAGTTCCTCCAACGGTAATGGCAACCGACTGGTTTTTAGCGACACCCATACGGCTCACAATAGGATAAGTTACCAATGTATGCGTGGCAAACATACTGGCCGTGAGAAAACTGGCATTAAAATCATATCCCAGCAGATAATGCATTACGGGAAAACCTACGCCAAGCGGAATGATAAACGTGAAGAAACCGAAGACAAGACTCTTGTTTTTGTTGGCGATAAACTCGTTTAAATCGAGTTCCAGCCCCACAATAAACATAATATACAGCAATCCGATGGTTGAGAACATCGAAACGCCTTGGTGATTATTGTCAATAAGGTTTAAACCGAAAGGACCGATAATAACTCCTGCAACAATAAGTCCGATAATGCTCGGTACGTTAACACGTTTCAGCAGAATCGGGGCAAGCAGCACAACGGCCAGCAACACCGCGAAAACGAGAACCGGATTGCTAAACGGCAATGTAAACTCGTGTATTATATCCGAAAAGAATTCTCCCATTGCGGTAGTTTTAATTAATTTTCTAAATTAAGTGAAGGACAAAAATACGTAAAATAAATCTGAATATCGATATTAACATATTATAAAAGTTGATAAAAAAGGGGTATGACATTTTGCCACACCCCTTTTTCACTTCCCAATATTGAAATAAAGACTACATTTCAACAATTTTCCCAAAATTGCTCCACACTTGAGCGTTTTGATAGGCCTGTTTACTGCCTTTTGGAACAAATAACATTATTTTTGATATATCTGTATTTGAAAAAACATTGCTATCTGCTCCTGGGGGAATAGCGCTATACGATATTACCTCTTTTAAGGAGTGAAAACTTTCAAAAGCAGCACCACCAATGAATTTCAATCCGCTCCCTAATGTTAGTTTTGTTACCGAAAAAGCATAACGGCAAGCGCTTGCCTCAATTCTCTCCACACTATTGGGAAAAGTCAACTCTTTGAGGTTTAAACAAGCATGTATGCTATATGGCTGAACAGTAGTAACGCTATTTGGGATAATGATTGCTTCTAAGTTATCGAATAAATCAAACGCTCCATTGCCAATCGTTTTTACTCCATCAGGAATAGAATAACTTTTTTCGTTTTGGGTGTTGCAATAGGCTATCAACACTGTTTTATCTTTCGAGAAGAGGCAACCATCAAAAACGGTAAAAGCGGTATTATTCTCATCTACCGTAATCTTTTTTACATTCGATGACCCGCCAATTGGATTAGTCCCTAGTGCTGCAACTCCACTACCGATGTGAAATTCTTCCAAAGACTTTATGTAGCTGAATGGCCATTCTTTTATCGTGGTTACACTATTGGGCATATCAATCTTTTTGATTAAAGAGGACTGTCTAAATGCATTTTTACCAATCTCTATTAAAGTTTCGGGAAAACGTACCTCAGATAGGTTCGAGTGGTAAAAAGCATTCTCTGCTATATGCGTAACTCCGTCCGGAATAGTATAAGCCCCTATTCTCTTTGAAGGACAGAGCACCAAAGTCTTCATATCCTTTGTAAAAAGCACACCGTCAACCAATGTATAGCTTTCATTCTCGGGAGATAAAACAATAGTCTCCAGTTCCCTTATCATAAATCCACCTTCCATTTTGGAAACACTTTTTGGAATTACCATCTTCTCAATTCCGTAGCTCCAATGAACACTTGGTAAAATTTCCCTAACCCTGTCTCCAATAATTAGCTCTTTTACGTAACTAGTACTAGTATATGTGTTATTGATGATTTTGACTTTTTTCAATTTACAGTCAGCATTCATATCAACAACATCAGTCTCACCGACCCAGTCAACTAATTCCGTTCCATCATCACTCAATTTATATAGTGAATCGGGATATTCCGTGCCGACTTTCACAAAAGAAACAGTTACATTCAACGTATCGTTCTTCACCGTCTCCTTCTTAAAACGATACTCCAAATCTTGATTGTTGATAATAGAGTCGTTTACAGACCAAAAACAGAGCTGATAACCATCGTTAGGAGTCGCAGTGAACACCACCTCTTTACCGAGAAGTACACGAGAGTCTGTATCAATATCCTTACCGTCAACAGTTGCAGAAATTACACCGCCTTCTCCTTCCACATTAAAATTTACAATGGTGCAAGCCGAAAACAAGAAGGCTGCAACCACAAACATAAATACTAATTTTAAATTTTTAGTTTTCATAACAAATACTTTTTAAAATTTATAATTTAAGAGAGGATAATATAATACGCACATTTATAATCTCTTGTTCCTTAGTGCAATGATTGATTTTCAGACAACAGCTTCCTAAATGACATCTGTTTAATTATACAAACTTACATAAAAAAATTTGAATTTTATACGCCGTCCGATAAAAATCGAGACCTCAACTGTT